>JAYUXE010001083.1:0-3117 GCA_043753165.1 Archangiaceae bacterium
GAAGGAAGCGGCGTCGCTGCAGCTGAGGGTGATCGCGAACGGGTCGGCGGTGCTGGCGACGATGACGGGCGACGACAAGACGAAGATCGTGATGGCCTCGGTCTATTCGCTGGACGGCAGCGAGCTGGTGATGGCGCACTACGACGCGGGGAACCAGCCGTCGATGAAGTTGAAGACCGCCCTTCCACACTTGCGGTTCGAGCTGGTGAAGGTGACGAACCTCACCGACCCGAAGGCGAGCCACATGGCGGCGGTGACGTTCGTGGTCAAGGACGCCGACAACCTGAGCCTCGAGTGGGAGAACGCGAAGGGCGGCACGGTGAACAAGATCGTGTTCCCGTTCATTCGCGAGTACGCAAACACGTTGAAGTAACCGTCACGGGGGAAGCACACAAAATGATGAAGCGCATCGCAGCGGTGGTCGCGTTGGTGTGGGCGTCGGTCGCGTTCGGTTCGGGCGAGTGGAAGCAGATTGGCAAGACGGGCGACTGGGGCAGGACGCGCGGCGGCGCGGTGCTGGGCACGACGCTGTACACCATCGAGTCGGGCGGCCACCTGTACGCGACCGAGCTTCCGTCGGGCGTGTGGAAGAAAATCGGCGGCGCGGACTACGCGAACACGAAGTTCATGGTCGCGGGCGGCGACGCGATCTACACGATCGAGACCTCGGGCACGCTCTACAAGATCAACCCGAAAGACGGCACGTGGGGCACGATCGGGAAGCCCGGTGAGTGGGCGAAGACGATCGCGGCGACCTACTTCCAGGGCAAGCTCTACACGGTCGAGTCGTCGGGCGTCTTCTACGTGACGGATCTGACGACGGGCGCGTGGAAGAAGCTCGGCAAGCCCGACTACCAGAACACCGTCGTGATCGTGAGCGCGGGCGACTCGCTGTTCACGGTCGAACGCAGCGGCAGCCTCTACAAGATCAACCCGACGACGGCGGCGTGGAAGTCGATCGGCAAGGGGGGCGACTGGAAGAACACCATCGCGCTCACCACCCTGAACGGGAAGCTCTACACGGTCGAGGCGAACGGCGGGCTCTACGTCACGGATCCGAACACCGGCGCCTGGACCACGATCGGCAAGCCCGAGTTCGCGAACACCGCCTTCCTCTGGGGCGCCGGCAACATGCTGTACAGCGTGGAAGCGAACGGCACGCTGTACGGGATTGCGCCGTAAACGCGTTTTCGCCGCGCCTATTTCTTCTTTGCGTCCCCTGCCCCGAGCAGGGCTCCGATCGACGGGCTGTTCACGCCGCCGCCGAGCCGCCGGGTGCTGTCGAGGTGGTGCAGAAGAAAGGCGCGGTTGTCGGCGACCGACAGGTTCTGAAGCTCGAGCGCCCCGATGCGGTCTTCGGGCGTGAACGCCGGTTCCTGAACGCGTTCCATCGACAGTTTGTCGGGGTCGTACGCCATGTACTCGGCGGTGGTTGAGACCAGCGTGAGATCCTCGCCGCGCCGAAGCTCGACGGTGACGGCGCCCGTGACTGCGGGGGCCACCCAGCGCGTGAGCGCTTCCTTCAACATCATCGCCTCGGGGTCGAACCACTTGCCTTCGTACAAGAGCCGCCCCAGCCGCCGGCCCTGCGTGAAGTACTGATCGATCGTGTTCTCGTTGTGAATCGCCGAGAGCAGGCGTTCGTAGACGAGGTGCAGCAGCGCCATGCCGGGCGCCTCGTAGATGCCGCGGCTCTTCGCGTCGATGACGCGGTTCTCGATCTGGTCGCTCATGCCGAGCCCGTGGCGGCCGCCGATCGCGTTCGCTTCCTTGAACAACGCGAAGTGCGAGTCGAACCGCTTGCCGTTCAACGTCACCGGCAGGCCCTGCTCGAAGCCGACCGTCACCTCTTCCGCGTCGACTGTGAGCTCGGGCCTCCAGAAGGCCACGCCCATGATGGGCGAGACGATGCGGATGCCCTTGTCGAGGTGCTCGAGGTCCTTCGCTTCGTGCGTCGCGCCGAGCACGTTCGCGTCCGTGCTGTACGCCTTTTCGGTGCCGACCTTGTACGGCTTGCCGATGCGCGCCAGGTACTCGCTCATTTCCTTCCGGCCGCCGAACGCGCTCACGAACGCGTTGTCGAGCCACGGCTTGTAGATCTTGAGCCGCGGGTTGACGAGCAGGCCGTACCGGTAGAACCGCTGAATGTCGTTGCCCTTGTGCGTGCTGCCGTCACCGAAGACGTGCACGTCGTCTTCCGCCATCGCGCGGATGATCGCCGTCGTGGTGACCGCGCGGCCCAGCGGCGTGGTGTTGAAGTACGTGCGTCCGCCCGAGCGCAGGTGAAACGCGCCGCACTGAATCGCGATCAACCCTTCACGCACCATCGACTCGCGGCAGTCGATGAGCTTCGCGTCGACGGCCCCATGTTCCAGCGCAGTGGGTGGAATGTCGGCCGGGTTCGATTCGTCGGGCTGCGCGAGGTCGGCGGTGTACGCGTGGACCTTCATCCCCTGCTCGGCGAGCCACGCGACGGCGCAGCGGGTGTCGAGGCCGCCGGAGTACGCGATGCCGAGCTGGGTGCCTTTGGGAGGAAGGGTTCGATAGATGCGAGACATGCCGCCCGAGCTACCACATTCGGGTAGCTTGAACGGATGCGTGCAACGTCCGCCTTCTTCCTTCTTCTCATCGCGTGCTCTTCGAAACCGGCCGAGCCCGTCACCACCGCCACGTTGAAGGGCGACGGGTTCAACGTGACCCTGGGCACCGTGCCATTCTCGCTGCGCATCACCGACGCGGCCGGCAACGAGAAGCTCGCCACCGCGGGCGGCCCGCGCTTCACGTTCGACGTCCACGAGTACAAGACGCAGGCGCTGCCGGGGTGGGACGGCTACGTGTCGAAAGAACGCCCGTGGGACGAGTTCACCCGCGGCACCATCGCCTCGTCCGATGCGACGTCGGCGACCGCGACGTTCGCGCAAGGCGGGCAGACGGTGACCGTGACGGTGGCAATCGACGGAATGAAGGTTCGCTACAAGCAGACGATTGCCGCGACGAAGCCGCTGAACAAATCGGCGCTCGCGTTCGTGCTGGGCGACCGGCACTTCTTCGGCATGGGGCAGCGCACCGCCACCGTCGATCACCGCGGCTTCGCGATCTACTCGTGGCCCGAAGAAG
>JAYUXE010001084.1:0-3116 GCA_043753165.1 Archangiaceae bacterium
CGATCGCCGCGTACATGCGGAAGCTCGTGAGCCGCAACGCGGCCTTCGACGCCGACGCTCCGCGGGGTAGGCCGTTCTGCGCCGTTCATGCACTCGGGCCAGCTCGCCACGCTCGAAGCCGTCGTCGACTTCTACGACGTCGGAGGCGGAGCAGTCGCAGACGGGGGAACGCTCGACACCGACATCACGGCGTTGGGGCTGACCGCGGCCGAGAAGGCGGACCTCGTCGCGTTCTTGAAGACGTTGGACGGCGAAGCGATTCCGTCGGCGCTCTTGATGAACACCGCGCGGCCTGACCGCATGGCGGCACGTCCCGGCTCACTCGGGGGGGTCGTCGACCGCATCGCCAGGCCGGCGCAGCGCGTACTTTTCGACCAGGCGGATGAACGAGGTCCGGTTGCGAATCCCGAGGGCGCGCTGCGCTTTGGCCTTGTTCCAGCCGTTGCTTTCGAGCGCAGCGAGGACCTCGTCTTTGGTGAACGAGACGGCCATCGCCGACGGCCCGGCGGGCAGGGTCTCGTTGCCGGGCCTGACGACGGGATGCTGGCCGGTAGGCATGCCTGCGGTTTGATCGAGGTGGCTGTCGCGCACGACGCTGCTCTGCTGCGAGCGCGCCGTGGCCGCCGCCTTTTTCACCTGCGACAACAGCTCGCGCACGTTTCCGGGCCAGGGCCGCAGCATCGCCAGCTCGATCAGCGACGGATGCGCGATGAGGTCGCCCAGGGCGTGGACCACCAACCACGGAATTTCCTCGCGACGTTCTCGCAGCGGAGGCAGCCGCACCGCGAACTGCGCGAGGCGGCAGTACAGGTCCTCACGAAAGGTGCCGGCCGCGACGGCGCCGCGCAGGTCGCGGTGCGTCGCGCTGACGACGCGAACCTGCACCGGCAGATACGTCGACGCGCCGACGGCGAGGACTTCGTTCTGCTCGACGACGCGCAGCAGCTTCGCCTGGACCTTCAGGTCGAGCTCGCCCAGCTCGTCGAGAAACAGCGTCCCGCCGTTCGCTTCCCTGACGTACCCGCGGGCGTCCTTCGCATCGCTGTACGAGCCCTTCACCGAGCCGAACAACAGGCTCTCGGCCAGCGTCGAAGGAATCGCCGCGCAGTTGACGACGACGAAGGGCCCCGACTTCGCGGCAGCTTCGTGAAAAGCCTTCGCCGCCAGCTCCTTGCCCGAGCCGTTCTCGCCCGTCACGAGCACCGTCGCGCCCCCGCGGGCCCCGAGCGCAATTTGATCGAGCACCGCGCGGTAGGCGGGCCCCACGACGGCGGCGTCGGTCGTCACGGTGCCCGCCTGGAAGCGCCGCACGTCTTCACACAAGAGGAAGAGGCTCTGCGCCATTCGCACGACGCTGCCCGGCGAGGCCTTCGTCGCGCCTTCGACCTTCACGCCATCGACCCAGGTACCGTTTCGACTGCCCAGGTCTTCGAGGGTGAATTGCCGGCCGTCGAACGCCACCGTGCAGTGCTGCCGCGACATGCGGTCGTCGGGCAGCGCGGCCCCCGCCACGTCCTCGCGCCCGAACACCACCGGCACGTTCACCGCCAGCGGCACCGTGCGCAGCTGCGGCGCCGACCCCGAGAACACCAGCAGCGCCCCCGGAACTGGCAGCTGCGCAGGGCCCGCTTCGAAGTGACTCTCGCTCTGCGTTGAGCCCATGCGTCCAGCGATGTCTCACTGCCCGGACATGATGGCAAGCATGGTGCACTGGAGATGCGGAGGAGGCCGGTGCAGGCTGCGATTTCGATGACCACTGCTCCAGGGTCAGGCTCGGCCGAGTCGGGACAGCGGTCGGCGCCACCGACAGAGCTCGCCCGTGGGCTCTCGCTGGGCCGGTACATCGTGCTCGAACGCCTCGGAGCCGGCGGCATGGGGGTCGTCTACGCCGCGTATGACCCCGAGCTGGATCGCAAGGTCGCGATCAATCGGCTGCGCGCGCGGCCCGAGCCCGGTGCCATCGAACAGCAGGGCGACACGGTGGTCTTCACGAACCAAGACGAGGACGAGCACAGCGTCTTTTCGAAGGACGCCCTGCCGACGCTCGAGTTCGAGAAATCGCGCAAAGGGGAAACGGGCCGGTGCAGCGGCGAGACGAAAGTCGCCGGGCTCGTGCTCGAAGAGGGCAAGTCGCGAAAGATGCGCCGAAAGCTCGGCGGCATCTACCCCATCTACCAGCCCTGAAACTGAAGGCCGATGCGATGGGTGCCCCCAGCCCGACCTGGCTGGGAGCCTGGGCCCACTTCGTTACTGAATGGTGCCGTTCAGCACCAGCGGCGCAGGCACCGGGGCGCACAGCACTGCAGGGGTGGCGAGCGTCGCGGCGGCCGTACGGGTCCCGGTGCCGCCCGACAGCGGGGCCGACAACGTCGCGCTGGACGCCACGCTGCTGGTCGGGTTCGCCGTCGCCGCGCCCGGGGTGACCGAGAAACTTGCGGCGTTCGTTCCACCCACCGAGAGCGTGTACGGCGCCGCGACGTTGCCCGCGTTGATGACGTTGAACGGCTCGGTTCTGCTGCCCGTCAGGGGCGCCTTCAAGTTGAGGCCCGTCGGGCTGAACGTCAGCACCGCGCCCTGCGCCGTCTGGTGAAGCACAACCGTGTGCGTCTCGTTGGTGATGCCACCGACTGCGGTGAGGGCCAGCGAATCGGCGAGGCCATCGGGCACGGTCGACGACGTCGCCGGCACCGCCTTCGGAGTCACCGTGATGGTCACCGTCGCTGCAGTCGCCACCGTCGACGGCCCCGAGATGGTGTACGGCGACATCGCGCCCTTCGCGAGCGGGAAGGAAAGGTTCAGCGTCGCGGCCGAGTTGTTGGTGACGGTGAACGTCTTCGCCGGCGCGACGGTGCCGCAGTTCTGCAAGCCACCGGTGCCGAACGTCAGGCTCGAAGTCGAGACCACGACGACGTTGCCCGCCGTGCCGGTGCCCGTCAGCTGCATCATCGTCAGCGGCAGCGGCGCGCAGAGCACCGTGCCCATCGCCGCGCTCACCACGGCCGTGTCCTGGTACGCCGTCGCCGACTGCGGCGTGAAGGTGCCCGTGATGCCCACCGACGAAGCGCCATTCACCGACGCGTTCTGCGGCGTCGAGAAGGTCAGCGGCTGACCTGCAG
>JAYUXE010001085.1:0-3113 GCA_043753165.1 Archangiaceae bacterium
GGCCGCGCGATATACATGCGCGACTCAGTGCCCGCTGTCAGCACGGCCCCAAGTTTCTTCATGCAGACGCTGAACAAGCGCCTGACGGGCGAGTTGTTCCGTTTGTCGAACAAAGACGACGCGGTTCTGACAGTGGACGCGGACGGCAATCTTGTACTGCATGGGGGGGCCATGGTGTTCAGCGGCCTTGGTTCCGGGTCGTATGCCATTAAAGCTGCGGGCGGTCTCTACTTGCCGATCGGCGGTCAGCTTCCCGAGAACTTCTGGGGGCACCATGGGGCTGTTCAGGCTGCGAACGTTACGCCCATGACCGCTGGATTCCCGTTCGAGGTGTACAACGGTTGGTCGGGCCAAGGGCTCGCGCGGGACCACGTGTTTATGGTTGGGTACAAAGGCAGCATCGCAACGCAAGCGGCGCTGCGCAGCTATGAATTGATGGTTTGCGACGGCACCGACGTGAACCCCGATCCGACTCAGCCGTCGAACCGCTACCCTGACAACGGCAATCCACTGGGCTGCACCCTCAACCCGGATGGCGGCACGCACGATGTGCACGGCAACCTTTGTAACGATTGGTACAAGGCAACCGACGCAGGTAAGTCTATGGACGGCGAGGTCGTGCTATGGGTCGTCGACGTTCGCCAGCTTTGTCAGTGCGACTCACAGTTCTTCGATGGCGGCTTGACGAGTAGCTGGCGGAAAATGTCCGACCGCTCCGAGTGTAGACCTTAATGGCTACCCCAATTTCCTTCACGGTCTATCTTGCCGATGGTGTGACCCGTAACGCGTCCGCCACCCCTTCGGCGTTCGGGTCCGGTTCACTGTGGCTGGCCCCTGACGGTACGACGGCCGCGAGCGGGCCCACGATTAACAATCTCGGTGTCGGCAAGTTCGAAATTGAAACAAGCGACGCGCAGGAAGCGGCGGGCCGCATGTTCCTGATCGCGACCGGCGGGTTCCCCGCGTACGTGTACGGCGCGCTTCACGCGGGCTCGAACCCGTTCGCCGCGGTCGCGTTCTTCAACGCCGACGGGACGCCAGCTACGACGGGCGCGCCGACGATCCCCGCCGGCGGCTACCAGGACAAGATCGGCAACGCGCGCACGGCCCCCGCCCCCGCCGGCGGCCCCTGCATGTGGTCCGTGACGCCGAGCGCGGGCGACCTCGCGGTCGTTGGCGGTGTGAACTGGATCCTCGACGCGCCGGCCGGAAAGATCCCCGCGTCCTACGACGGCGACTTGATCGTCGGCGGCGCGGCCGGGTCCAGCACGCCCCCGGTCGTCGGCAACTTCTCGCCGTCGCTTGTCACCCCGATCCAGTCCACGCAATCGGTCGGCTTCGACGTGACGATCAGTGACGGCACCGCCTTCGCGAACGTCTCGATCAGTGTCGTGTTCGACAGTCTCGGGCTCGCCGAAGAGGTCTACGACGGCGCGGACTTCTCGGCGCTGTACGTGGCCAGCTCGATTCGCGCGACGATTGCGAACGGCTTCCGCTTCACGCTGATCCGTCGCGGCGGCTGGCCCGCGAACCCGAAGGTCAAGGTTCGCGCGGTCTCGGTCACCGGGGTTCTGAACGCCTAATGACTGCGCCCGCAACCCTCTACGCGTGGGGACTCACGGCCCCGGGCCTCATCCCTCGAGCCGTTGACGCGGACTCGCGCGCCGTGCCGCTGACCCGCGACATTGGCTTCGACCACAAGACCGGGCGCTTCACTCGTTCGGGCGGTCGCCTGCAGCTCACGACCGGGCAGGAGTCGATCCGCCAGGCCGTCATGATCAAGCTTAGGTTCTTCCTCGGTGAGTGGTGGCTCGACGCGACCAAGGGCGTCCCCTACTTCCAGAGCATCCTGATCAAAACGCCGAACATCCCCGCGATCAAAGCGGAGATCGCGAACCAGATCCGCACGGTCCGCGGCGTGAGATCGGTGACGTCGCTGAACGCGAACTTCAACAAGCAAACCCGCGAGCTGGCGATCGACTTCTCGGCCGACACGGACTTCGGAACGATCGACGGCGCCGTACCCTTCACGCTGTAGCCCTTCAGGAAAAGAGAACATGGCCGGTATCGACACGACGGGCTTCACCCCCAAAACGACGCAAGAGATCGTCACCGATCTCGAGGGCGGGATCCGCGGCACGTTCGGCGCGTCCGAAGACGTGAACCCTGAAAGCGTCTGGGGCCAGTTCATCGGGATCTTCGCCGGCCTCCTGGCCCTCGTGTGGCAGGCGCTCGGCGCCGTGTACCAAGCCGCGTTTCCCGACGGCGCCGACGGAATCAACCTCGATAACATTTGCGCCCTCACCGGGATCGCGCGCCTGCCCGCGACCTACTCGGTCGTCGAGTGCTATGCCACCGGCGATGCCGGCACGGTGATCGCGGCGGGTAAACAGGCCGCCGTTCTGGGGGCGGGAACGCTGTTCCAGAACGTCGGCTCGCTTACTCTGGTGACCGCGACCGCGTACACACCCTCGACCTTCCTTGCCGAAGGTTCGATTCGCTCGTTCGGCGGGAAGTGCTACCGGTCGAACAGCGTAGGCACTTCCGGCACGACCCCGCTGAACACGCCCGACGGATCGATCTCTTCGTGGACGCTCCTGGGTAACGGGCTTGCCTACGCGGTCGGTAACTTCAGCGGGACCACGACCGGCCCACTTACAGCCCCCGCGCAAACTCTGACGTCGATTACCACCCCGGTCAGCGGTTGGAGCGGAGTGATCAACCTCGCCGATCCGCAGATCCGCGGCACTAACCAAGAGACCGATTCTCAGCTTCGCCTTCGCCGTGAGATCTCGCTGCGCGCGCTCGGAAGCTCGACCGCCGAAGCGATCCGCTCGGACGTGAGCGAGATCACGAACGTGATCGACGTCTTCGTGTTCGAGAACGACTCGGACGCGGTTGACGCCAGCGGCGTTCCAGCCCACAGCTTCGAGACCGTGGTCGACGGCGGAACGAACGCGGCCGTGGGGCAGGCGGTCTACAGCGCGAAGGGCGCGGCATGCTCGACGCACGGCACGACCCAGCAAGCGGTCACGGACTCGAGCGGGTTCGGCCAGTTCGTGAAGTTCAGCCGCCCGACTCTCGTGAACGTGTGGGTCACGGTGAACGTGGAA
>JAYUXE010001086.1:0-3110 GCA_043753165.1 Archangiaceae bacterium
AGAAGGCGTGGCTGCCGAAGATTGCGACGCTGGAAGTCCCCGGCTGCTTCGCGATGAGTGAAGTCGGCCACGGCTCGAACGTCGCCGACCTCGAGACCACCGCCACGTACGACGCCGCCACGTCCGAGCTCGTCATCCACACCCCCGCCGAGTCCGCGCGAAAAGACTGGGCCGGAGGCGCTGCTCTACACGCGCGGTGGGCCACCGTCTTCGCGCAGCTGGAAGTCGGCGGCACGCGGCACGGCGTCCACGCGATCGTCGTCCCGATTCGCGACGAGAAGGGCGCTGCGCTGCCCGGCGTTCGCATCGGCGACTGCGGCCACAAGATGGGGCTCAACGGCGTCGACAACGGACGGCTGTGGTTCGACCAGGTGCGCGTGCCGAAGGGCCACCTGCTCGGGCGTTACGCCAACATCACCGACGACCACCGCTATGTCAGCACCATCGAGAGCCCGTCGCGCCGCTTCTTCACGATGCTTGGCACGCTGGTCGGGGGCCGCATCAGCGTCGCGTCAGCCGGGGTCAGCGCGGCGAAGGTCGGCCTCACCATCGCGGTTCGATACGCGACGCAGCGGCGGCAGTTCGGCCAGACCTCGCAGCCCGAGACGCTGCTGCTGCGCTACCCCACCCATCAGCGGCGCCTGCTTCCCGCGCTTGCCGCGACGTACGGCTTCAGCTTCGCGCTCGAGCAGCTGCGGCAGGCGTACCTGTCGATGCCGCGCGATTCCGACTCGCGGGAAATCGAAGCGCGCACCGCAGCCCTGAAGGCGGGAGCGACCTGGCACGCCACGCAGACCCTGCAGCACTGCCGCGAGGCGTGCGGCGGCCAGGGGTACCTGACGGTGAACCGGCTCGCCGACTTGAAGAACGACAGCGAGATCTTCACCACCTTCGAAGGCGACAACACGGTGCTGCTGCAGCTGGCGGCCAAGGGCCTGCTCACCGGCTTCAAGCAGCAGTTCGCAGGCGGCGCCGCAGGCGTCATTCGCTACGTCGCGGGGCGCGCGAGCTCGGTCATCACCCAGAAGAACCCGTTCGTCACCCGCGGCACCGACCCCGGCACGCTGCGCAGCGCCGACTACCAGCTGGACGCCCTGCGCTTTCGCGAAGCCTCACTGGTCGCGAGCGCGGCGCGGCGAATTCAGAAGCGCACGAAACAGAAGATGGATGGCGCGCGGGCCCTGGAAGACGTGCAGGAACACCTGGTCGCGGTGGCGCTGGCCCACGTCGACACCCTGGTGCACGAGGCGTTCGTCGAGGCCGAGCAGCGCGCGAAGATTCCCGCGCTCACCCGGCTGCGCGCCCTGCACGGCCTTCACACCCTCGAACGCCACGCCGGCTGGTTTTTGGCCGACAACTACATCGAGCCGGGCAAGGCGCAGGCGATTCGAAAGGAAGTGGTGGTGCTCTTCGGCGAGCTGCTGCCCGATGCAGTCGGGCTCGTCAGCGCCTTCCGGATTCCCGACGCGTGTCTCGCCGCGCCGATTGCATTCAGCGACCCGGCGCACCCGCGCTGGTAGCTCAGTTCCCCTGGTGCAACCCCGTCGCCCTACCCGTTCATCGGCTCCAGCGGAAATCGCATCGTGAACGTCGAACCCTTCTTCGATTCCGACTTCACGGTCAGCTCGCCCTGGTGCGCTTCGACGATTCGGCGAACGATCGACAGGCCGAGCCCGCTGCCTGACGCCTTGGTGCTGAAGAAGGGCTCGAAGATGCGTTCGGCCATCTCGGCCGGAATTCCGGGCCCGTCGTCGATGACGTCGACGCGAAGCAAGTGACGCCCGAACGCCATTTCCTGCCCGAGCTTCACCGTCACCCGGCCGCCCTTCGCCACCGCCTGCAGCGCGTTGGTGACGAGGTTGATCACCGCCTGACGCATCAGGTCTGCGTCGACGCGCGCTTCCGACACGTCCGGCTGCGAAACGAGCTCGACGTCGGTCGCGAAGGGCCACAGCTGCGCGCGCTGCGCCGCCTCGATGCCACTGGCGATGATCAGCTCGATGGACTCGGTCGCCAGCGCGAGGCTGCGGGGCTTCGCGAAGTCCAGCAGGTCGCGCACGATGCGATCGATCTGCTCGGCCTCTTCCTTCACGATTTGCAAGATCGGCTTCGTCTCGGCCGGGTCGTGCACCTTCTCGAGTGAACGGAGGCAGTTGAAGATCGCGCCCAGCGGGTTTCGCACTTCGTGGGCGACGACCGCCGCGAGCTCACCCAGCGCCGCCAACCGTTCGCGCTGAAGCAACGCGTCCTGCGCTTCCTTCAACGACTCGAGCAGGTGCCGGTGCGACAGCGCTGCGCGAACCACCCAGGTCAGCTTCTCGACCACCGAACGCGGCAGCCCCGCCGCGCTTTCGAAGCAAAGCACCAGGCCATGCCGGCGATCCGACCCGGGCTTCGAGCCGAGATCGAAACACCAGCGATCGGCCATCGGCCGCGAGAGCTCGGAATACGGCAGGGCCAGCTCGGCCCACTCGTTCAACGGCCCCGAGATCGTTTGCGCTGCCGACGCCTGGGACAAGCCCGCCGACCCGACCAGCGAGACCTTGCCGTCTGCGCTGACGAGCCACATCGCCGGGTCGCAGCCAATGCCTTCAGAGAGCCGTTCGAGAAAAAGGTCGACCGGGTACATCGGGTCGAAGAGCTCGAGCGCCGCGAAGGTCAGCTCTTGCCGATCGGACTCGACTTGTGACGCTTGCGCACCCAATCGCCCGACGCTCCCACTTCGCCCAACGAAAGGCAGCCCACATCGGGAAAATGTTCGGGGGCTCTTGGGAAACGTCAGCTTCCCGCAAGGCCCAGAACACCGGGCAACGGCCCCACTTCTTATTGCGCCGATGCGGGGACCACGGGCTTCGTCCTGGGATTCAGCCCGTCGTCCCCATTTTGATTCTGTACTTCCCCGTACAGCGTCCGTTTCCGGTTTGGTTCACCTCCCCTTTTTTCACTGCACCTGCAGCTGGGCGGTCGCGCTCACCGTGCCGCGCACCGCCGTGATGGTCGTCGTGCCGGCGGCCAGGCCCTTCGCCTCGCCCTGCTTCGGCCACGCATTGCTCACATTCGCCGTCACCGTGTTGCCCGAGAACCAGGTGGCGTACGGCGTCAGGTCGAGC
>JAYUXE010001087.1:0-7270 GCA_043753165.1 Archangiaceae bacterium
GCTCGGACTCGGTCGACACGTTGAATGCCAGCGCGCCATCCGTGAGTTCGACGTGGGGAGTTGCGTGGTTTGGTTGTTGCCGAGGAATTACTGCCCCCCTGACGGCGCCCGCACCGAGCGTGTTCTCTGGCGGCCTGATCGCTGGCCGACGTTTCGGGGTAGCGCGGTGGGACGCCTCGCCGCGGGGCCGACGTTGCGGAAGTCGCGGTAGGCGCCGCGACGGACGCGTGGTCAGGCCCGACGAGGTTGATGAGAACGCTCGGCGGTCTGCACCTCACAATCCCCGTACCGCCGGAACCGAGACGCGACGCAGAGGATCCGGTTTCTCGCAGCTGTGCCCGGCGACGAGCACTCCGCACCGAGCAGCCTCCCGACCGACATGCGCACTGAAGCGACCGACGCCGCCGGCCGCTCGAAGTTACGGCCGGCTGACGTAGATCGCGGTGTTCTCGATCTCGTTCATCGCGCCGATGCCCTGGATGAAGGCTCCGTAGACGGACAGCTGCCGGTCGGAACAGATGGCAGACACGGGCGGAGGGACGACGCCAGCGGCGGTGCGCGGGTCGAGCACCTTGGTCTCACTCATCTTGATCCCAGGCGGAACGAACCACCCCTTCCCAGCGATGGGCGAGGTCGCCTCGAAATCGAACCCGACGAGGTACATGCGCAGATCGCGCGAGCCAGCGGCCCGCTTGCCGGCCACGACCGACAAGAACAGCTTCCCGTTCTTCGTCGCAGTGAGAGACGGAGAGAACGCGTCCCAGGTATCCGCCTGCTGCCGCGCAGGGAACACGGGGTACTCGGTGAGCTTCTTCGCGAAGACGGTGAGGTCGGACCCGGTGATCCAGTTCTTGGTCGTGGGCGCGAACAGGGACACGTAAACCGACGCATACGCGCCGAGCTCATACGTCGAGTACGCGGCGAGCGCCTTGCCGGTGCGAGGGTCCACGGCGAGCGTCACGTAATCCTGCGGATCCCCGCTGCCGCCCGTCTGGCTGCGGTTGATGAGCTGCGCGGGCAGGAACGTGCCGGTCGAGCCATCGCGGAAGAGTCCGTAAATCTCGGTATCGGATCCGGCGCCGACCGAGCGCGTCCCCGTGAAGCCGACATGAACGATCGACCCCGGCCCGCCGTCGAGCAGCGTGCCGGGCAGCGTCGCGATGGCGAGGTGCTGCGGGCTGTAGATGTTGCCCGCGTCGGGCGGGCTGGAAGTGAACGCGTAATCCGACTGTGCGAGCGCGGGCACCGACAGCGCGTCGGACACCGTGCGAACCACGATCGAATCATCTTCGACGTACGCGAAGATCGCCGACCCGTCCTTCCACGGAGCGATCGCGCAATCGAAGAACCGCGAGCTGAACCCACCGTCTTCTTCCGGAGCCAGCGTGACCGCGTCATTGCCCCACGTCTTGCCGAGATCCTTGCTGCGACGAATGCGCACGCCACGGCCGAACGTGTAGCAGGCAAAGACGGTGTCGCTCGCGGGCACGTACGCGAGCTTCGCGCGAGAACCCGCGGGGTCGATCGCCGAGGCGCTGCCCGTGTCGTTGATGAGCTCCTTGCCGCGCTGCGAGGTGAAGTGTCCGAACAGCTGCGTTTCCTGCTCGAGGGCGACCAGCTGACGGGCCGAGTCGATGGCGACGATGTCGAGGCGCCGCGCGGCGAACCCACCCACCGGCACTTCCGGCGAGACGCCGACAGGCCCCGTGGTGACCGACACCATCTTCGAGAGCAGCGGCAGCGAAACGAACATGCCCGCGTCCGTCGTGACGCCCGCGTCAATCGTCCCCGCATCCGAGAACTGGCGCAGGCACGTCATCGGGCCCGGCTCACAGGTGTACCCGAACGGACACGTGATCGGCCCACCCGCCTGGCACGTCTGCGAAACGCACGCGCCCAGGTCACACACCCGGTTTGGAGGGCAGTTGATTGCGTTCAAGCACTGGCCGGCATCGAGCACCGGCGGCTGGCCCGCGTCGGGTGGCTGACCCACGGCCTGGAAGCCCGCATTGTCGAGACCCGCGATGAAGAACAGCCGGTTGATGCCCGCGTCGGTCGCGCCGCCGTCGGTCGCGACCGGGGTCGGAATCAACTCGTACGATCGCGCCGACCCAGGGGTGACGTAGATCTCGGGGAAGCGGCCGCCGTCAGGCGTGTAGAACTGGTTGAGTTCCCACTTCACGACCGGGCCGGCCTGCCGCGAGCTCCAGGCGAACGCGAAGCCGGTTTCGTCGGCGACGGCGATGAGGTCCGTCGCTCCGCCGCCGTCGGCAGGCTGGCGGCCGGCATCGGGAGGCGGCCCGGCGTCGTAGCCCGCGTCGGTGCCGGGAAGAACTTTCATCCCGAACAGCGACTCGCGGCAGCCGACTGAGAGCCCCGTTTCAACCGAGGCGTAACAGGCGCCCTGGCGGCTCAAGAACGTGCCCTTCGCCGCGTCCGAACAGGTCGGCAGATTCTCGAGGCAGGTGACGACGGTGGCCAGCGTCTCGGTTTCAGCGGCACTGCACGCCTTGATCTTTTCTGCACACACCGAGCGCGTGCCCAGCGGCTTACTCAGGTCGAGCCCCGTGCAATCGCCCGCCTTCTTGGTCAGGTCGAGGGCTTCGGATTTGTCGCACGCGGCCGGCACATTGCCCCCGCCGGAACAGCCCACCAATGTCCCGACAGCCACGCCAGCCAGCGCCAACCGGAAAAAGTTCGTCATATTGGGGGGCTCTTATCCTTAAAGGGACTTACGCGTCTCGGCCCAGACGTCCTTGAGGGACAGGTTCGCGAAAGCCCGGCGGTACCGATGCGGACCCTGCTCTGAGGCCCGGAGTCGCGCGGCCACCAGCTTGGCAAGAATGAAGGCGCCCATCACGAGCAGCCCGCCCGGCATCACCACCATCAAGAGCATCCCGAACATTTTGATGAAAGGTGCCATGTGCGTCCGTCCTGCCTCGGTTGCTGCGGATTCTTTGCAGTGCGCGTGCCGCGAAGACTGCGACATCGATGCGCCACCCCCACTGCGCCACCGGCGTCGCAGGTTTCCGGTGAACACGGTGGCCAAACCCCCATAAGGTGAAAACGCGATGACCGTGACTTCGTTGAACAGCGTCGACGACGCCTCGAGGCGGCTCGAGCAGACGGGCTACCTGCCGTCTAAAGAGATCTCGACCGTGGCGTTCTTGACCGACCGCCTCGAAAAACCGGTGCTGATCGAAGGCCCGGCAGGCGTCGGGAAGACCGAGTTCGCTCGCGCCCTCGCCCAGGCCACCGGCCGCGAGCTGATTCGGCTGCAGTGCTACGAGGGCCTCGACGAAGCGAAGGCGCTGTACGAATGGGAATACGCCAAGCAGCTGCTCTACACGCAGCTGCTGAAGGACAAGATCGGCGAGCTCCTGCAGGGGTCGACCACACTCGAAGCCGCGGCCGAGAAGGTCGCCCAGAGCGATGCCGTCTTCTTCTCGATGCGCTTCCTGCTGCCCCGGCCGGTGCTCAAAGCCCTGATGACGGATCAGCCGTCGCTGTTGCTGATCGACGAGATCGACAAGGCCGACCCCGAGTTCGAGGCCTTTCTGCTCGAGGTCCTGGCCGACAACGCCGTCACGGTTCCCGAGCTTGGCACCATCAAGGCGAAGCACATTCCGCGCGTGGTGCTGACGAGCAACAACTCCCGCGAGCTCTCAGATGCGTTGAAGCGCCGCTGCCTGCACCTGCACATCGACTTCCCGACGAGAGAACGCGAGCTGCGCATTCTTCGCGCCCGGCTGCCGCACATCAGCGAGTCACTGGCCGGCCAGGTGGTCGACGCGGTTCAGAAGCTTCGGGGAATGGAGCTGAAGAAGGCGCCGTCGATTTCCGAGACGCTCGACTGGGCGCAGGCGCTGGCCCTGCTCAACGCCGACACGCTTTCGCCCGAGCTGCTCGCGTCGACCTTGAACCTGGTGCTCAAGCACGAGGTCGACATCGAAAAGGCGAAGGCGCAGCTGTAGCGGGTTACGGCGCTTCGGCGGCCTTCTCGACCTTGTCGAAGAAGCCCTTGTACCCAATCTTGATCGAGTCGGTCGGGAAGCCCTCACCGCGCTTCTTGTCGACCACGTACATCTTCTTGTCCTTCGTGCCGACCAGGTAGTTGGCGACGTCGCCTTCGGCGAGGCCCTTCTCTTCGACCTGGAAGTTGTCCTCGCTCGTCTCCACGATGATCGTGCCGAGGGGGCCGACGCGCGCGCCGGTGATCTTGAACTCCTTCATCCAGTACTCGGTCTTCTCGGCCGCCCACGGCGCCATCGCGTGCTCTTCCTTGCCCAGGCGCTTCTTGCGATCGGCGATCGCGGCCACCGTCTGCGGGTGGATGAGCTTCTTCGCGTCGGCCCATTTCTTCGCCTTCACCGCGGTCAGGTACTGCTTCACGAGCTCCTTCGCCGCCTTCGCCTCGGCAGTATCGGCGTCGGCCGCCGACTTCGGAGCGTCCGCAGGGCCTTCCGTCCCCTGGGCGAGCGCGGCGGTCGAGAGGATGAAGGTCAGGGCGAGAAGGGCGCGGTGCATGGGCATGCTCCAGAGAAAATGAGACGGGGTCGTAGCCGATTGCTGAAGCGACGGCGGGTTCAAAAATTCACCGGTCACGTTTCCGTATCTTCAAAGGTATGCTCCGCCACCACTTTGTCCCGGTCCGACACCGTCAATGTGCTGATCGTCGATGACGATCGCGCCACCCAGCGAATGCTGGCCGATGCCCTCACCAAGCAGGGCTTCACGGTCACCGTCGAACGCGATGGCGAATGGGCGGTGAAGACGTTCGAGAAGAAGGCCTTCGACGCCGTCTTGCTCGACCTCCTCTTGCCCGCGCTCAACGGCTACGAGGTCGCGCGGAAGATGCGCAGCCTGCCGAAGGGCAAGCGCACGCCGATCATCATGATCAGCGGCGTCTACAAGAACGCGCTGCACCAGAAGGAAGCCGTCAACAAGCACGGCGCCTACGCGTTTCTCGAGAAGCCGATGCGGCTCTCGCTGCTCTACGAGACGTTGAGAGAAGCGCTCGGCAGCAAGTACCCGCAGCCCAAGGTCGCCGCGCCCCCTCCCCCGCCCGTCGAAGACGAGGTGACGGGCGAGTACATGGCCGGGGCCGAAGCGCACGAAGAACAGTCGATGGTCGAGGAACAGACCCGCGCGCAGCACAGCAACTCGAGCTACCAGTCGATTCGCGGTGACCTGAAGCAGAAGTCGTTTCCCGAAGTCCTCGCCGAGATCTACCGGTGGAAGGGCAGCGGCGCGCTGCTGCTGCGGCGCAACAGCGTGAAGAAGATCGTCTATTTCCGCGACGGCCTGGCGCAGAGCGTGAAGAGCAACCTGCTGTCCGAGTGTCTCGGCCGCGTGATGATTCGCGAAAAGATGATCAGCGAGTCCGAGTGCGAGAGCTCGCTGAAGCGCGCCAAGTCGAACGGCCGCATGCAGGGCACGGTGCTGATCGAGATGGGCTGCATCAGCCCGCACAACCTGCAGTACGCGCTGCAGCTGCAGCTGCAGACGAAGATCTTCGACGCCTTCTCGTGGGATTCGGGCGAGTACCAGTTCAACCCGAAGGTCGCTTCCCCGCCCGAGACGGTGCAGCTCGGTCTCACGCCGGCGCAGGTCATCTACGAAGGCATCAAGAAGAACTACGACGCGAAGCGAATCAAGCTCGCGCTGGGCGAGGTCGACGGCAAGTACGTGCACGCGTCGAACGAGCCGCTGTACGCGCTGCAGGACGCGGGGCTCGGCGATGAAGAGCAGCAGCTGATCGCGCAGGCCGACGGCCACAAGAAGGTCTCGACCCTGCGGGCGCTGGATCTGCTGCCGCCGATGGAAACCGATCGCCTCTTGTTCGCGATGAAGTGCGCGCAGATGATCGAGCTGCGCGACCGCCCGGCCGAAGGCAAGGCGAAGCCGTCGATGATGGCAGCGTCGGTGCAGAGCAAGCCGGCCGTGTCGCAGGTGCCGCCCCCCCTGCCCCCCGCGAGATCTTCGCCCCCGCCGCTTCCCGTGCGCGACGCCATTCTCGGCAGCTCGCCGAACAAGCCGGCCGTCAGCCGCGAGCCCAGCCTGCCGATGCCGTGGGACGACGCGCAGGTGTCGGCATCGATCGCGCCCGCGCCGTCTTCCAAAAAGAAGCCGCTGGCCCCGCCCGTGCCGACGCCGCCGGTCACCGTCCCCGAGCCGCAGCCCGCGAGCCGCCGCCCGGTGATGGCGCGATCAGGCTCACTGCTGCCCGAGCTTTCTGCCGTCGTCAGCGCCGGGAAGCTGACGGGTGAAGAGTCGGTGATGCGCGAACGGCTGGCCGGCAAAGTCGCCGCGATGCGCAAGCTCGACTACTTCGAGATTCTCGGGCTGCCGACGTCGGCGAGCCGCGAAGACGTGAAGCGCGCCTACTTCGCGCTCGCGAAGGAATACCACCCCGACAAACACTTCGGCAGCTCGTCCGCCGAAGTCCGCCAGCTCGCGCAGCAGATCTACGATCTGATCAGCTCGGCCCACGACACGCTCACCGACCCGCAGGAACGCGAGCGCTACGTGAAAGAGCTCGCGCAGGGCATGAAGCGCGAAATCGGCGACGAGGTCGGCAAGATCCTCGCGGCCGAAGGCAAGTTCCAGAAGGGCGAAGAGAAGATGCGGCAGCGCGACTACGAAGGCGCGTGGATGCTCTTCCGCGAAGCCATTGCGCTCTACCCCGACGAAGGCGAGTTCCACGCCTGGCTCGGGTGGAGCAAGTTCCAGCTCGACCCCAAGAACGGCAGCATGGTCGGCGAAGCGCTGCAGGCGATCGAGAAGGCCATCGAGCTCAACCCGAAGGTCGACAAGAGCTACCTGTTCGCCGGCTACATCCAGAAGGCGATCGGCCGCCCCGACAAGGCCGAGAAGAACTTCGAGAAGGCGATTCAAGCGAACCCCGACTGCACCGAGGCGCTGCGCGAGCTGCGACTGCTGGGCAAGTCGAAGCGATAACCCTTTTCCGTGCTGCTCAAAGAACGCTTCGCGATCACCCGCCCTCTCGAAGAGATGGAAATCTCTCTGGTGCGCGCGTCACTCGCGAACCCGCGCCTCATCGACGCCCACGAAGAAGCGATTCTTCGCACCGCGCTGTCGTTGGCCCGCATGTACAAGGTGCAGCACCAGGGCCACGACGTCGGCGTCGGCGCGTGGCTCGAGCCGTTTCGGCTGGAAATCGAACGCCGGCTCGGCCCCGCGCTGAGATCCACGCCGACGCGCGCCTCACTGCTGCCGCACCTCAAAGAGCTGAAAGACCGCACCCTCG
>JAYUXE010001088.1:0-7267 GCA_043753165.1 Archangiaceae bacterium
CCGAGCTGCGGCTGCTTTGGCGAAAGCTGCGGTTGGCGTTGAGCTTGGAAGAAGTGCCCGGCAACTATTCGCGGGCATGCGTGCGTGACCGGTTCCTGCCCGCGCTCTGGCTTCTGCCACTGGTCGGCGCGGTGCTGTGGCCTCTTGCGCTGGCCGCCGCCATCGCGCACTGGCGCCGCCGCGCCGTACAGCTCATCGCCGGCGGGTTCATCATCTACGTGGGAACCCTGTGCCTGACCTTCGTCGTCGAAAGGTACCGGCTGCCGTTGTGGATTGGCGCCGCGGTGCTCGCACCCGAAGGTGCGCGCGTGCTCGTCGGGTGGCTGGGGGCGACCGGACGGTTGAAGGTGGTCCTTGCGGCGGTGCCGGTGCTCGCCGTGTTGCTGTGGCCGGTTCGTTCGTCTGACGGCTCGCCCGAGACCGGCAAGTGCCTGTCTTTGGCAGGGGCGACGCTGATGCAAGCAGGCCGATTCGTCGAAGCCGAGCCGTACCTCGCCGAAGCCGCGCAGCTGGCGCCGTCAGACAGCCAGGTGGCCTTCAACCTCGGAGTCGTTTTTCAACAGCAGCAACGGTGGGCTGACGCGCTGGGCAGTTACTCGCGCGCAGTGGACCTGGCTCCCGCTGACGCGCAGGCGCGTTGGGCCCAGGGCTCAGCAGCGCTCATGGTCGATGACGGCGCGCTCGCTGCGAACGCGTTCGACCGGTTCTTCACGCTCGCGACGCCAGAGCAGCTTCGGCAGGCGTGCGAAGAGATTGCAGCCGATTCCGCCTTGCACAGGTTGGCGGCCCGCTGTCGCTAACGGAAGTCGCGCCGGTCGAACGCAAACGTCGTGAGCATCAGCAGCACGGCCGCGTAAGCCAGGACATAGGCGGAAGAGCTGAAGAATTCAGACCAGACAATCGGATATTCGTACGCGGCGGCCGTGCGGTAATTCACCCGAGAAAGGTTGGGCAGCAAGTAGTACGCCCCCTTCCCGAGGACAGAAGGGATGGTCGTCGTCGACTTCTGGGCAACCGCATACAAATCGTCCGCCAGGTGACCCAGCAGGTAGACACCGACGCAGGTCAGCGCCGCAACCAACTGACTCGAGAGCACTGAGCACAGCAGGCCGACGGCGGTCAGCAAGACGAGCTCGACGCTCAAACCCAACAGTGCCGCCAGAACCGCCCCCGTTTTCGGCACAGAGAAGACGACGAGCTCGAGCAGAAAGAGCGCCGACATCACCGCCTGCAACAAGCCAAGGGTGAGGATGTTGCCCAGGAAGCGTCCGAGAATGAACTGGGTGCGCGACAGGGGGCGCGAGACCATCAAGAAGATTGTGCGCTTCTCGATTTCCTTCGAGATGAGCCCGCTCGACAGAAAGATCGCCAGCCCCGACAGCAGCAAGCTCATCACCGACAACCCGAAATCCGTCACCACCCGGTCGAGCGAAAAGATGGTAACGTTGAGGATCATCGTGGTCGACAACAACATCACCACGGCGAAGACCCCGACCACGACCGTGACGCGGTTCCGCAGGGCTTCTCTGAAGCCAGCCATCGCCAGAGCCCAGATGGCAGTCATTGCAGCACCCCACCTACGGTGTCGGCATTCGACGCCTGCACGGCGTTGATGAACGCGTCCTCGAGCCCGAAGCGGTGCGGCTGAATTCGGCGAATCTGCACGTTGGCGTCGAGGAGCTTGCGAATTGCGCGCTGCAAGTGCGTTTCAGACAGCCGGACGATCAATAAATTGGCGGACGCGTCGATGGTCGCATCGAAAGGAGCGAGCAAATCCTTCGCCGCTGCGAGAGTGCCGCCCTCACAGATGATCTCGACGACGGCGCCTTCGGCCTGAACGATGTCGACCACCGAGCCGCTGCGCACCACTTTGCCTTTGGCCAACAGAGCCACCCGATCACACAGGGCTTCGACGTCCGAGATGATGTGGGTACAGAACAGAATTGTCACTCCGGCCTTTCGCTGCTGAAGAATGAGATCGCGAACGAGCCGGCGGCCGACGGGGTCGAGGCCCGAAGTGGGCTCATCGAGGATCAACAGCCTCGGCTGCGCCACGATGGCGCCGGCCAGCATCGCGCGCTGGGTCATGCCCTTCGAATACCTTCGAATGCTGACCTTTCGCAGCGGCCCCAACTCGACGGCGTCTAGCGCCTTCGCCGTCAGTAACCGTGCATCGGCCGCGGTGCGGCCCGCCAGCACCGCCTGAAGGTGAACGTACTCTTCAGCAGTCAGGTATTCCTGCGGCGCAGGATTCTCGGGCACGAAGCCCACGTCGGTGCGGGCCAGCTTGTTCTTCACATCGATTCCGAACAGCGACGCCTGGCCGCGCGTGGGCTGAATCAGGTGCAGCAGGATCTTGATCGCCGTCGATTTACCCGCGCCGTTCGGGCCGATCAGCCCGAAGACTTCGCCTTCTTCGATGCTCAGCGAAAAATCGTCGAGCGCCTGGACCTTGCGCGTCGCGAACATGCCCAGCTTGTAGACCTTGGTCAGGTGCTCGGCTTTGACGATGGTCGTCATCTCATTCCTCCCGCGGAATGAAGACCCGAAGCCGATCAGAAGTCATCGAAGAACGAGAGCCGCGCTCCGTGATTTCGATGCGGCCGCCGTAGGGGTCGACGGGCAACTCGGCCAGGAAGCCGCGCTGCACCAGCTCTTCCACCGCGACAGGGAGGCGGCCTTCGGCTGCCTGAAATTTCGCCACCGCCTCGTCGACCATGCCCAGCACTTGCTCGAGGTCGATGAGCCTCAGTCGGGCTTCGGCTTCAGCTTTCACCTGGGGATCTTCGGACAATGCCATCGATCGCGCGAACTCGCGGGCACCGTCGAATTTGCGGCCTTCGGTCAGCAGCCGGCTGACCAGTAAAGCGATGTATGAAGGCGCGTCGGGCTGCGCAGCCATCAGCTGAAGCGTTGCGGCAGCGGCGGCCGGATCCTTCGTCATCACCAACTCGTTGTACGACTTCGTCAGATAGAGCCGCCCGTAGGTCGGCACCGCCTTGATTCCTCGACCGAGCAGTGCGATCGATTCGGGCGCATTGTCGTACTCGTTCGTCAGACCGCGGCGAACGGGCGCCATGATGCCGCCGACGAAGTAGGGGTACTTGAACGCGGGAGCGAGATCCGCAATGAGGTGGGCAATGGGCACCAGCGCCAGCGATTCCGTCGGAGTCGACGCGAGGCCGGCCATGCTCCCCATGCGAATCCAGAACAGGTCAGCGACGAATTCGAGCTGGCTGCGCGCGAGCAGCCGCAGCACCAGTGGGTTCGGCAGAACTTCGAGTGACGCGCGGTCGGTCGGCTTTGGAGGTGGCGCGCTCAACGACGCACAAATCACCGCACCGAGCGCTGCCGTAAAAAATCGAATCAGCACGATCTTAAAGGTTCATCAACGGACGTCGTTGATGTTGTTCGACGGTATTCCTGGTCCATTGTGCTGCGGCTCTGCTTCTGCGTTTGCGACGGTGCTGGCTGCGATGTCGACCGTCATGCTCGACACGCACCAAGTATCGATTGCAGTGTCGTTGTCAATGTTGGCGGCTGCAAGCGCGAGGAAAGAAGTGTTGTCGCCGGTCTGAACACAGCCCACGTCCGCTGCCGGAGCGCACGTACCACCACCGGCCTTCTCAGCCGTCACGGTGATGTTGGTGACCGCCAGAGTGGTAGTCGCCGTGAAGCCCTTGTAGACGTCAGATGCAAAGCCCTGCGTTCCAGACCCGATCGCCTCCTGGCTTGTTGAGCGGGTCGCCCACGTCGCAGCTGCACCACCGTTCGCAATCGCGTACCGGTTGCCGCGCTCGGGGACAAAACCAATGTCAATCACGTTGGGGGAAAAGGTGCTGCGCTCGCCGTAGTAAGCCTTCTGAGCCACGAACAGCGCCTTCAGATTTGCTTTGGGTTCTGATTGCCGCGCCCGCGCTTGAAACTTGATGAAGTTCGGGATCGCAATGGCAGACAAAATTCCAATGATCGCAACGACAATCATCAGCTCGATGAGCGTGAACCCTTTCTTTCGAAGAGACGTGGTCATTGAGCGGTGAACAGGAGTGCCAGACGGGCGAACCCGTCTGGCAAACCCGCGGACATCAGCGAACGTCGTTGATGTTGTTACCTGGGATGCCGGGGCCGTTGCTCTGCGATTCGGCTTCCTGGTTCAGGGTAGCGCTGGCGCCGATCTGGACGCTCATGCTCGAGACGCACCAGGTGTCGATGGCGGCGTCGTTGTCGATGTTGGCGGCCGCGATGCCGAAGAAGGCACCGGTGTTGCCCGTGACGGCGCAGCCGGTGTTGGCGGCCGGAGCGCACGTGCCGGCGCCCAGCGCGTTGGCGAAGATAGTGACGTTGGTGATCGCAAGTGCAGTCGTCGCGGTGAAGCCCTTGTAGACGTCAGTCGCGAAGCCTTGAGTGCCCGAGCCGATTGCTTCCTGGCTACCCGTGCGGTCAGCCCACGTCGCTACGCCGCCGCCGTTCGCAATCGCGTACCGATTGCCGCGTTCGGGGATAAAGCCGATGTCGACGACGTTCGGCGAGAACGAGTCCTTCTCGGCGAAGTAGGACTTCTGGGCGACGAAGAGCGCCTTCAGGTTCGCCTTCGGCTCAGACTGCTTCGAGCGCGCCTGGAACTTGATGAAGTTCGGAATCGCGATGGCGGCGAGAATGCCGATGATCGCAACGACGATCATGAGCTCGATGAGGGTGAAGCCCTTCTTGTTGGTGATCGGTTTCGTCATTTCGGTTGTGACCTCGGTTGGGTGGAACGTCGGGTCGGCCTTCAGCAAGCTGTACGCCAGCCCGATCGCACAGCGAACTTATTGTACTTACAGGGCTTTGAACAGTTTCCTACAGCGCGCACTGACCAAAAACGTCAGTCAAAGTGACGCGGAGGGGTAGATCCGACAACCCGAGGTTTGAGGCGCGGGTAGGTAACGTACTTCAGAATCGCAGGAGGCCGCACTGCACTTGATCCGTCTGCAGGGCGCAGAGTGAAGCCGCCTTCGAGGCGACCAGCCTCGATGAGACGCAACCCTGGATCAGGAAAGTCAGCGCAAGGTACTGGGGCGTCGCCGCATGCTCTCGCGGAAACATAGAGCACCAGCCCAGACTGCGTGACGAACGTTCCGGTCACGCCGATGGGCGCGTCCTGCAGCCCCTCGCGGCCACCCACCAGAGGCCGCGCATCGAGAAGTATACCTGCCGCGATCGAATACGCCGCCAGCCCCATCCACCGAGGTACCGTCCCGACAGTTCCGACGCAGAGTGCAGCGAGGGCCCACATCAACGACCCGACGTAGTCCACCGCCGGTGCCACGAGAAACCAGGCCGCCAGAGCTGCGACCACTGGTCCCAACAACCAAAACGCCGTCCTCGGAATCGCGCGCCATTTGAACAGCGCCGCCACGCTGCCCGCCACGCCCACTGCGAGGGGGGCAATCACTTGGCGGTTATCGAGTGCCATGGTGGTGAGCCAAGGGCCGAACCAGCCGCTGCGATCCGCGAACAGCGTGCCCCTGCAGTAGTCGCCAATGTATTCCGTCACTGCCCGATGAACATCGGCCGGCACTTGCCAAACCGTGGGAAACGCGACCAGCGGGTACGGGTAGGGGAAGTACCCGCTGCGCAGGGCAACTCCGGCCGCGAACGGAAAGACGGTGACCGCGCCGATGGCGGCACCGACCATCAACATCGGGCCGCGTCCCCCGCGGTTCCAGGCGAATCCGGCCGCGAGCATGAACGTGCCGAAGCCGAGCAGGGCGGAAGAAAACTTGAAGACAGTAGCCAGACTTGCCAGCGCCATGACGACCCACCACCGCGCCCCGCGGTCGCCGGGGTTGTCATGTGCATCGAACGCCTGGGCAAGCTCGATGGCCAGCACACAGCCGATGACGAACTCCCCGAAATTCGAGGTCGGGCTGGTGAGATCCCGTCCGAGTGCAAGATTGACCGCCGGCAGCAGCAGCACGAGCGCGACGGCGTCACCGCGGTTGGCCCGCTGACGCCAAGACGCAATCGCGCCGGTAACTCCACGCCCAATCAGCACCAGCACCAGCAGTCCATTGGCGACGTGGTGCGAACGATGGGCAAACCAGCCGTGGTCTAGCAGCGCGACGTAGAGGGAGTACGAATGTCCGTAGGCCAGAAATGGGTTCAGGTTCCCGATGCCACGGACCACGGGGTATGACGCCGCCCAACGCACGGCTTGCAGGTGGTAGAGCAGGCTGTCACCGTTTTGGGGCTGCTCAAGGCTGCGGTACGCGAGGCCGACTGAAGCGACGGCCAGCAGCCCCCAAACCACAGGGTGGGCGGCCTGCACCGACGGACGCAGCGACCGGCGCGCACGGAAGAGGCCCGTCAGCCCCAGCATCCAGAACGCCGCGAAGCTCCACTCATTGATCGCGAACGCCAAGTGCCACAACTGGAGCAGCACAACCACGGCAGCAAGCCCGAGAAAAAAAAGCGTCGCCAGCCGCGCCCGAACGTCGTCTGGCTGGCGCAACACCTCAGTCGCCCACCAACCTACTCCGATGAAAGCGGCGGCCAACGCCCACCAGCTTCCAACAATCAGAGCGACTGCCTGCATCAGCGCAGCATTTGCGCGATCACCCGTCCGCCTGTGCGGTGACACGCGTCAGACGCATTTATCGAACGTCGTTGATGTTGTTACCCGGGATGCCGGGGCCGTTGCTCTGCGATTCGGCTTCCTGGTTCAGGGTGGCGCTTGCAGCAATCGAGACGCTCATGCTCGAGACGCACCAGGTGTCGATGGCGGCGTCGTTGTCGATGTTGGCGGCCGCGATGCCGAAGAAAGCACCCGTGTTGCCCGTGACAGCGCAGCCGACGTTGGCGGCCGGGGCGCACGTGCCGGCGCCCAGCGCGTTGGCGATGACAGTGACGTTGGTGATCGCAAGGGCAGTCGCCGCGGTAAAGCCCTTGTAAACGTCAGTCGCGAAGCCCTGCGTGCCCGAGCCGATTGCTTCCTGACTACCGGTGCGGTTCGCCCATGTCGCTACGCCGCCTCCATTTGCAATCGCGTAACGGTTACCGCGTTCGGGGATGAAGCCGATGTCGACGACGTTAGGCGAGAACGAGTCCTTCTCGGCGAAGTAGGACTTCTGGGCGACGAACAGCGCCTTGAGGTTCGCCTTCGGCTCAGACTGCTTTGACCGCGCCTGGAACTTGATGAAGTTGGGAATGGCGATCGCTGCAAGAATTCCGATGATCGCGACAACGATCATCAGCTCGATCAGGGTAAACCCCCGGGGGGACTTTT
>JAYUXE010001089.1:0-7261 GCA_043753165.1 Archangiaceae bacterium
CCTCGTCGGGCAGCAACTGCGGCCCCATCGGTGACGGCTGTGGCGCGATCATCATGTGTGGATCCTGTTCGCTTCCCCAGGTCTGCGGCGGTGGCGGAACCCCGAGCGCGTGTGGCGGCGACGCGGGCTGTTTCCCGACCACCTGCGCGGCGCAGAACAGCGAGTGCGGCCCGATTGCAGATCGCTGCGGCGGGCTCATCAACTGTGGCTCGTGCGCGCTGCCCGAGACGTGCGGCGGTGGCGGCGTCAACGGCAAGTGCGGCCTCAGCGGCACCAACGTCGACGGCGGTGCCTGCGTCCCCACCACGTGCGCCATCGCCGGAGCGGCCTGCGGCGTCATTGGCGACGGCTGCGGCGGCGTTCTCACCTGCGGCAGCTGCACGGGCGGCAAGGTCTGCGGCGGCGGCGGCGTTCCGTACCAGTGCGGCGGTGGCGCTTCCTGCACCCCGAAGACCTGCACCGATTTCGGCGCGACGTGCGGCTCGGTTGGCGATGGCTGCGGTGGCATCTTGAGCTGCGGCACCTGCACCGCTCCGCAGGTCTGCGGCGGTGGCGGCATTCCCAGCAAGTGCGGCGGTGGCGTGGCGTGCGTTCCCCGCACCTGCGCGCAGGCCGGCGCGAACTGTGGCGTGGTCGGTGATGGCTGCGGCGGCGTGACGCCGAGCTGTGGAACGTGCACGGCCCCCGCGGCGTGTGGCGCGGGCGGCGTGCCCAGCCAGTGCGGCGGCACCGTGGTCTGTGTTCCGAAGAATTGCGCGCAGCTGGGCGTGAACTGCGGCCCCATCAGCGATGGCTGCGGCAGCATCTTGATGTGTGGCACCTGCAGCGTCGCCGGCCAGAGCTGCGGCGGTGGTGGCCAGGCGAACATCTGCGGGGGTCTGCCCCCGTGCGTGCCGAAGACGTGCGCGCAGCAGGGCGCGAACTGCGGCGTCGTCGGCGATGGCTGCGGTGGGCTGACTCCGAACTGCGGCACCTGCACCGGCCTCGACATCTGCGGCGGCGCCGGTTCGCCCAGCGTCTGCGGCAGCAAGGTCCCCGACGGTGGCGCAGGCTGCGTGAACCTCTGCCAGAACCAGAATGCGTGCCCGAGCCAGCCGGACGGCGGGACGACGATGACGGGCACGGTGCTCGCTCCGACGGATGCGCTGGCGGGCTACGGCGACCCCGACCCGATTCCCGGCGCGCTCGTCTACATTCCCAACGGCACGGTGCTTCCGTTCAGCGACGGCGGGGTGACGTGTGATCAGTGCACCGACGGCGTCAGCGGCAGCCCGCTGGTCTCGACCACGTCGGGCGTCGACGGCACCTTCGAACTGAAGAACGTGCCCTGCGGCCCGGGCGTCCAGGTTCCGGTCGTGTTCCAACTCGGCAAGTGGCGCCGGCAGATCACGGTTCCGGCTCCGCTGTGCTGCATGCCGAACCCGCTCACTGCGGCGCAGACGCGCATGCCGCGGCGGCAAGCCGAAGCGCACCCGAACGACAACATCCCGTTGATCGCGGTCGTCACCGGCAGCGCCGACGGCATCGAGTGCGTGCTCCCGAAGATTGGCATCGCGCCGTCCGAATACACGCCACCGACAGGCAACGGCCGCGTCCGCTTCTACCGGGACAACGGCGTGCAGATCGCCGGCAACGCTCCGGCAGCGACGACCCTGTTCGACAGCCTCGCCGAGATGAAGAAGTACGACATGATCATCCTCGACTGCGTGGGGGGTGAGCAGATCAAGACGATTCAGCGCCGCGCCAACATGGAGGCCTACGCCAACGCCGGCGGCCGCATCTTCGCAAGCCACTACGCGTACGTCTGGCTCTACGACCGCGCCGTCGACCCGAACGGCAACAACATCGCGAGCAACATCTCGTTCACCGCGACCGGCACCTGGGCGCCGCAACAGGCGAACCCCGCGAACCAGGACGCGTTCATCGACACGTCCTTCGCCAAGGGTGTGGCGTTCGCGCAGTGGGTGCAGCTGGTGAATGCGCAGGCGACGACGTCGACGCCGGCGGTTCCCCGCATCCGCGTCATCGAGGTGCGCCACGACTTCAACGCGGTGCTCAGCCCGGCCCAGCGCTGGGTCTACGCGACCACCGCGAATACGCCACTGCAGTACACGTTCAACACGCCGACCACCGCCCCGTCGGCGAACCAGTGCGGCCGCGTGTTGTTCAGCGACTTCCACGTCAGCGGCGGTCGCGCCGGCACCTTCCCCGCAAGCTGCGGGGCGGCCTCGCCGATGACGCCGCAGGAAAAGGTGTTCGAGTACCTGCTGTTCGACCTCGCCTCGTGCATCACGCCCGACGTGCCTCCGCCGCAAAGCTGCACGCCGAAGACGTGTGCGCAGCTGATGTTGAACTGCGGTCTCACAGGTGATGGTTGCGGCAACTCGATCAACTGCGGCACGTGCGTGGCGCCCCAGACGTGCGGTGGCTCGGGTGAAGCGAACGTGTGCGGTACGCCGTGCGCGCCCAGGACGTGCGCTCAAATCGGGGCCAACTGCGGCATGCAGGGCAACGGCTGCGGCGGCACGATGAACTGCGGCACGTGCACGCTTCCGCAGTCGTGCGGCGGTGGCGGTGTGGCGAACGTCTGCGGCGGCGGCAGCTGTGTGCCGACGACGTGCGCGGCGCTGGGCCTCAACTGCGGCACGCAGAGCAACGGCTGCGGTGGCACGCTGAACTGCGGCCCGTGCACGCTTCCCCAGACGTGCGGCGGTGGCGGCATGGCGGGCATCTGCGGCGGCGCGACGTGCGCTCCGCTGACCTGTGCGCAGCAGGGCTTCAACTGCGGTTCGCAGGGCAATGGCTGCGGTGGCACGCTGAACTGCGGCACGTGCACGTTGCCGATGACGTGCGGCGGTGGCGGCCAGCCGGGCATCTGTGGCGGTGGCGGCACGTGCACCCCGAAGACGTGCCAGCAGCAGGGCTTCAACTGCGGTCTGCAGGGCGATGGCTGCGGCAACCAGATCAACTGCGGGCCTTGCCCGATGGGTCAGATCTGCGGCGCCTCGGGTCCGGGCCTCTGCGGCGCGGTCGCGTGCACGCCACTCACCTGCCAGAAGCAGAACATCGGCTGTGGTCCGGCCGGTGATGGCTGCGGCAACCTGATCCAGTGCGGCGCCTGCCCGATGGGTCAGACCTGCGGTGGGGCCGGCGTCCCCGGCCAGTGCGGCGTCCCGTCGTGCACGCCTCGCACGTGTGCCAGCGCCGGAGCCAACTGCGGCCAACTGGGCGACGGCTGCGGCGGTGTCCTGAGCTGCGGCGCCTGCCCCCCGGGTCAGACCTGCGGCGGCGGCGGCACGCCCAACGTCTGCGGCAGCATCACCTAAGCCGCTAAGCCCGAAGTGCCTCTGGCGTCCGCCTAACCAGCGGACGCCTTTTTTTTCGCTCCGAAGGTGCTCGCCGCGACGCGTCACAAAAGATCGATCGAATTCGATCGATGGCCTCGGAGGCGGTAACCGCCCGAGAGGGCTTGGGGTCTGGCGCGGTGCGTCAAGCACTTCGAGCGGAGTCTAGACGCAGCGCGTTAGCGCGGGCGGTTCAGCGGATGCCAAAGTACCGACGGGCGACCCAGGCGGGCCGCGCTTCCGGGCTATGGCACCGCCACTGGAATGCAGTGCCGCCGGCAATTGGCGCCTTTCCAGGCCAGTGGCGGCGACACCCGCCAGATCGACGGTTGAACTGGAGAACGTCTGAAGCGGAAGCCTACTGGCAGGCCTTCGCGGGGGTGCAGACGCCTGCGTCGGCGTCGCACGAGACGCCGAGACAATCGGAGTCCGCGCAATCGATCAGCAAGTCGGCGTCGTCGTCGATCGTGTTCCGGCAGTTCTTCTCTTTCTTCGTCTTGTTCGAGCACTCGCACCCGAGGCCGCCGTCGGCATTGCAGCTCTGACCGTCGCAGCTCGCCTGCCCGCAGTCCTTGACGCCATCGCAGTCGTTGTCGACGCCGTCGCGACAAAACACCGAGCCCACTTCAGAGATCTGCACGCTGCCGTTGCACTTGCACTGCAGCGAGGCCGTGCACGAGAAGTAGAGCAGGGGCGGGGTGCAGAAGCGGCCGATGCAGTCGGTGTCGAGGCAGTCGACCAGCGCGTCGCCGTCATTGTCGACGCCGTCGGTGCAGCCCGTCTCGCTCTGGCCGCCGTCGGCAACGCACGTGCAACCCACCCGGCAATCCTGGCTGAGGCAATCGGGGTCCGCGCAGTCCTTCAGGCCGTCGTTGTCGTTGTCGACGCCGTCGTTGCAGAGCACTTCGGCCTTTTTGAGGCTCTTGCAAAGGCAGGCCGCCCCGCACTGACGAAGCTCGCAGTTCGAATCGTCGCAGTCCGTCTTGCCGTTGTCGTCGTTGTCGAAACCGTCGGAGCAATCGATTTCCTTCCGTTCGATGCACTTGCCCTTGATGCAGGGCTCCTGAAAGCCGCACACCTTCTTGCAGGTGCCGCAGTTGTTCAGGTCGGCCTGCAGGTCGAACGTCTCATCGGTCGAGCCGTTGCAGTCGTCGTCGACGCCGTTGCAGACCTCGCTCTTGCCGGTGTTGTCGACCAGGCCGTCGCAGTCGTTGTCTTTCTTGTCGCAGCTGTCGTCTTTGCCCGAGGGAAGACAGCAGGTGCCGCGGGTCGCGTTGACCGCACACTTGTAGCCGTCGCCGCCGCAGTCGGAGTCGACGGCGCAGGTGAAGACGTACTTCGGGTCGTCACCGAGGTCGACCTTGCAGGTCGCGAATCCGAGTGCAGCACCCACGGCGAGGGACAGCAGAGTGACCCGGTTCAGCGGCGATTTCATTCTGCAAAGAAGGTCGTGGATACCGCCGCCAAACGCAAGCGCGTATTTGGGAAGCGTCAGTGACGAACCGCGACGGCGGCGTCGTCTTGCGGCGCCCAGATGACCTGCTCGAAGTTCCGTTGCGGGCGGCCGAACAAGTATCCCTGCAGCAGGTCGCAGCCCAGGTCGAGCAGCGCATCGCGTTCATCCGGCGTCTCGATGCCTTCGGCGACCACCTGAATCCCGAGGTCGGTGCTCACATGAACGATCGAGCTGATCAGCTTCCGTTTCGTGCGTTCGACGGCGACGCCGCGTATCAGCGACATGTCGAGCTTCACGATGTCGGGCTCGAGCTGGGCGATTGCGGTGAGGCCGGCGTACCCGGCGCCCAGGTCATCGACGGCGATGCGGAAGCCCAGGCCACGCAGGCGATTCACGCGCGACTTCAGATCGTCGATGTGATCAATCGATTCCCGTTCTGTGATCTCGAGCACGACGCGCGACGCGAACGCGCTCAATGGCGAGGCAGGGTCGTACAGCGAGGCGTCCGACAGATCGTTCGCGTGCAGGTTCACGAAGGCCGACGTGTTTGCCGGGTTTGCCGCCAGCGTCCCGGCGACGCTGCCGCGAATCTTCTGGCCCAGCTGGTCGAGCGCACGCAGCTGTTCTGCCGCCGCGAGGAACACGCCCGGGTGCGGAATCTCTTTCTCGCTCGTTCGCAGCAGCGCCTCGAACCCGAACAGGCCCTGCTTCGACCACGAGATGATCGGCTGATACGCCATCCACAACTGCGAAACGGCGCTCTCGAAGGTGCGGCTCAGCGCGAGGCGATTGCCGGCGCCTCGATCTGAAGTAGCGAGCGCATCGCGGCGGCGCTTGGCGAGGTTGAAGAGCTCGGCTGCTTCTTCGACAGAGCGTTCGAGGCTGCCGCTGATCAGCGGCTTGGTGAGGTACTTCAGCGCCCCGGATTCGACCGCGTCCATCGCGGACTCCACCGTGGGGCTGCCCGTCATCAGAATCACCGGCAGATCCGGGTCGTGCGCGCGGACGGCCCGAAGCATCGCGATTCCTCCGCCGCCGGGCATCATGATGTCGGACACCACGACGTCGAACGCGATGCCCTTCATCAGCGCCATCGCGTCTTCAGCGCTGGGAGCGACGGTGACCTTGTGCCCCCGCCGCTGCAGCAGCCGGCCGAAGCCCCGCGCCACCATGTCATCGTCGTCGACGAGCAGAACGTTGATCGCAGCCGGATCCGTAGCCATGCCGGGGCGTTTTGCATCGGTCAGGCCGAATGCGGATTCCAGTGGATCTCGATGGCTGGGAAGACCGGCTCCGGGTGGTTTCTTACTGGCGGGTGAGTGCCATGACCCGGGAGAGCAGGGTGATCACCATGTGGTCGACGGTCGCCGCTGCACCGCGGCTGACTTTTTCCCGCCACGACGTTTCGGGCACGAAGTTGACGCGGTAGACGTTCGCGGCGGCCGCACGACGGACCAGGTAGTCATCGCTGGTGCTGATCTGGTCGACGAGGCCTAGCTCAACCGCCCGCATCGCGAGCCAGTATTCGCCGGTGGCGATCTTGTCGATGTCGAGCTTCGGGCGCTGCGACTTCACGAATTGCTTGAAGAGGGCGTGCGTGTCTTCCAGCTGGTCCTGGAACTTGCGGCGGCCCTTCTCGGTGATTTCTCCAAAGATGCTCACCGTCCGCTTGAACTCGCCCGCCGTCATCTCTTCGAAGTCGACGTCGTGCTTCTTGAGCAGCCGATGCACGTTGGGCACCTGCGCGACCACCCCGATGGATCCGATGATCGCGAACGGAGCGGCCACGATGTTGTCCGCGATGCACGCCATCATGTAGCCGCCGCTGGCCGCGACGCGATCGATGCACACCGTCACCTTGATCTTCTTCTCGCGCAGCCGCATCAGCTGCGCGGCAGCGAGGCCGTAGTGGGGCACTGCGCCGCCGGGGCTCTCGAGCCGAATGACGACCTCGTCTTCCGCAGTGCCCGCGGCCGCGATTGCCGTCACCTCTTCGCGCAGGCTCTTCACGCCACTGGCGAGAATATCGCCGTTGAAGTCGAGCACGTAGACGCTGGGCTTCTTCGCGTGCGCCTCGGGCTTCGCGGCCGCCTTGCGTTCCTTCATCAGCGCTTTGAACTGCTTCTTGTCGAACACCGAGCTTCGCAGCGCATCTCCGAGCGCTTCGAACCGCGCGTTCAGCTTTCGCACGTTGAGCTGGGCACTTCCGCCGCTGCCGCGCCTGCGCCGGCTCAGGCCGAAGACCACCAGCGCCGTGGCGGCGATGGTCGCGAAGACGATGAAGCCCTTCGCGGCGAAGCCAATCGTTTCGTAGACGATGTCCATGTGCGTGGGTTCGTAACGCTTAGTAAGAAGACTCGCCATGGCCCAACGCGTGTGTCCGTCGTGCTCCGCTGCGATGAAGGCGTTTCCTTTGGGCAAGATCGAGCTGGATCGCTGCACGTTCTGCCGCGGCCTGTGG
>JAYUXE010001090.1:0-3105 GCA_043753165.1 Archangiaceae bacterium
AAAGCGCTGCAGCGCCGCGTCATCGGCCGCGTGCTCGTCGTCCGTTTCGTGGTGCTTCGCGAACGGGCAGTACGTGCAGCCGTAGTTGCAGCTCGACAGCGGGCCCCGGTACAGCACCGACAGCGCCGTCATCGGTTTTCCCATTCGTGCATCGCCGCGTCGACGGCGGCCGAGTGCAGCCACGGCCCAATCACATCGCTGCGCTCGAGCCCCGCGTCCGTCAGCCGCAACGTGCCCGCATCCTCGCGTGCGAGCCCCAGTTCCACCAACTCAGCGAGCTCGGGCAACCGCGAACTGCCGACTCCGTCGTCCGACAGCAGCGACAAGATCGTCCGCCGTCGCAGCTGTTCGGCGTCCGACAACCGAAACCCGTGGTGCGCGAGCTCGAAGCTCGAGGCCGGGCGCGCAGAGTAGCTGTCGATGATTCCCCGCACGGCGCGCGAGGCGACCGCGAACTCGGACGAGTAGTGAACACCGCGCGTGTAGCTGCGCGCGCCGACGCCCACGCCCACCGTCCCGTCTTCCTGGCAGCGATACGGCACAGCCGAACCCAGGGGCGAATCGACGCGACGGAACATCCGCATCGAGACCTGCCGGTAGCCATTTGCCTTCAACCAATCGCGGCCCGCGCGGTACAGCGACAGCCGCAGGTCGTCCCAGGCGTGCGCGGCTTTTCCGAGGTACGTCAGCGGCCGCACGTACAGCGGGTACAGGTAGATCTCTTCCGGCTTCCACCGCTGGGACAGCTGCAGCGACTCGAGAAACGACGGCACCGTCTGCCCTTCGATGCCGTAGATGAAGTCGAGGTTCAGCGTCGCGAAGCCAGCACCGCGCAGCAGATCCAATGCACGCTCGACGTCCGCGCGCTGCTGCGGCCGCTTCACCGCCGCGACCTCGGCCTCGAGAAAGCTCTGAACGCCCATCGATGCGCGGTCTGCGCCACGCTCACGCAGCACCCGCACCTTCTCGACCGTCGTCGTCTCGGGCGACAGCTCGACGGACATGGGCATCGAACCCAACCGCGCACCGACCGACGCCATCAAGTCGAACACCCGGTTCAGCTCGGCGGGCTCGAGAAACGAAGGCGTCCCTCCGCCCACCGCCGCGCGCGCAAACCCTGCCGGGCCCAGCGCAGACTTCACGGCCTTTACTTCGCGTTCGAGCGTGTCGAGGTACCGCGTCACCACGTCCACCGTCGGCCCCGCCGCGGTGAATAAGTTACAGAAGCCGCAGCGCATCTCGCAGAACGGCACGTGCACATAGAGAAACAGCGACGACGTGTCTTCGCCCGCCCAGACCTGCTCGAGCGGAATCGGCGACTCGAACGGCCGGTACGCCGTCTTGTGCGGATAGCCGTACAGGTACTGCTGGTACGGGGACCCAGCGAGCATCGTGCGCAGCTTCGTCACTGCACGAACTCGGCGTACGGCACATTCGCCACCACCGGGTGATTGAGACGATGTCCGTGGAACCCGTCTTCCCCGTACGCCGTGCCGTGGTCGGAGCACACGATGCTCAACGACGGCCCGCGCGCACGCAGCGCCTCGAACAGCGGCGGCAGCTGCGCGTCCACGTATTCCAGCGCGGCCTCGTGCGTCTCGACGGAATCCTTCGACGCGCCGGGGACGTAGTGGCAGTTCGGCTGGTGCAGCGCCGAGACGTTGATGAAGAGGAAGACCTTCTGCCGGCTCTCGGCGAGCACGCGCCGCGCGATCTCGACCTGCGCGCGCGTCGAGTCCTTCGCGGTGACCCCCGTCTCGGCGCTGTAGTGGCTCTCTTGAAAATACGAAGGCAGCACCTGCCCGAGCGCGTTGGCGGGGTTGAAGAAGCCGACGCCGCCGATGCACACCGTCTTGTAGCCGCGCGACGCGAAGCCCGAGACGATGTCGCGCGTCGGAAACACGCACGTGTCCCCGGTCGTGGTCTCGCTGCCCTCGAACTTCGTCGAGAACAGCCGCGCGTGGCGACCCGGGCGTGCCGGCGTCGGCAAAAATCCTGCGAAGAACGCCTGGTGCGACGCGTACGTGAAGTTCCCCGGAGCGTGCCTTTGTTCCCACTGCCCGCCCGGAATCAGCGCCCTCAAGCACGGGGTCTTCGCGCGCGCCGCGACATCGAACCGCAGCGTGTCGAGCACGAGGAACAACACGTCGTGGGTGCCGATGAGGGCGTTGACGTTCACCCCAGCACCTTCCGCAGGTCGGCCAGACAATCGGCCTGGCTGCGGTCGGACGTGTCGAGGCGCAGGTCGGGGTTCGGGGGCTCCTCGTACGGGTCGTCGATGCCGGTGAAGTGCGGCAGCTCACCGGCCATCGCCTTTGCGTAGAGGCCCTTCGGATCTCTTCGCTTCAGCACCTCGAGCTCGGCGTGAATCGCGACCTCGATGAAGCGAACGCCATCTTTCTCGGCTTCTTCCCTCACCTTCGCGCGCGCCTCCGCGTATGGAGAGATGACAGCGCAGATGGCGAGGCCACCACAGCGGGCGATGGCGCGGGCGACGAAGCCGACCCGCTTCACCGAGATGTCGCGATCTTCTTTCGTGTAGCCGAGCTCGGGCGACAGCGCCTCGCGCACCTCGTCACCGTCCAGCAGCTCGACCACGCGGTCGGAAGAAAGCTGGGCCTTCAGCTGTACGGCCAACGTCGTCTTGCCGACGCCCGATGGACCCGTGAGCCACAGAATGATTCCCTGATCGCGCACGCCCGTATCTAGGCATGATCCATGTATCGAGGGTACCCATGACCGAGCCAAAGAAGCCGAACCGAACCCCCATCGTCGTCGCCGCCGCCGTCGTGCTGCTGGGCATCGCTGGCTACCTCGGGTGGCGCGTGTTCCACGAGCAGCAGCAGGTGCCCGAGGCCGTGGTCGAAAAGCCACTGCCGGTGGTCGATGCGGGCACGCCGACTCTTCTTCCTTCGCTCAACGCGGCCGAGGGCGATGCGCTGCTCAAGAACGGGGCCGCCGGCCTTTCACCCGAAGCCACCCTTGCCACCTGGCTCGCCCAGCCCGACATCGTTCGCCGGCTGGTCGCAGCGGTGAACCAGGTCGCAGAAGGCGAGAGCCCGCACGAGACGCTGGGGTTCATGGAAGTGAAGGGCGCGTTCGAAG
>JAYUXE010001091.1:0-3104 GCA_043753165.1 Archangiaceae bacterium
CGCGAACGGCTGCCGAAGGCGACGGTCATTTCTTTCTGGCACATCCCCTGGCCCAATGCCGAACGCTTCGGCATCTGCCCGTGGCGCGAGACGCTGATCGAAGGCCTGCTGGGCAGCAGCATCATCGGCTTCCACACCCAGGCCGACTGCAACAACTTCATCGATGGGGTCGACCGCTTCATGGAAGCGCGCATCGACCGCGAGCAGCACGCCGTCGTTCACCAGAAGCACTCCACGCTCGTGCGGCCGTACCCGATCTCAATCGACTGGCCGAACCCGTGGGCCGTGAGCGCCCCGTCGGTGGCTCAGTGCCGCGCTGAAATCTTCGCCGAGCTCAAGCTGAAGCCCGACGCGCTGCTGGGCGTGGGCGTCGACCGCCTCGACTACACGAAGGGCATCGAAGAAAGACTGCTCGCGGTCGAGCAGCTGATCGAACGGCGCCCCGAGCTCAAGGGCCGGTTCAGCTTCGTGCAGCTGGCGGCCCCGAGCCGAACGGAAATCGATCGCTACAAGCTGCTCAACGATTCGGTGGAAAAGGTGGCGGCCCGCATCAACGCGCGGTTCGGTGACGGCGACTACCGCCCGATCATCCTCCTGCGCACGCACCACGAGCCGCCCAGCGTGTTCAAGTTCTACCGGGCCGCCGACCTTTGCTACGTGAGCAGCCTGCACGACGGGATGAACCTCGTCGCGAAGGAATTCGTCGCCGCCCGTGAAGACGAGCAGGGTGTCTTGATCTTGAGCCAGTTCACCGGCGCGGCGCGCGAGCTCACCGAAGCGCTGATCGTGAACCCGTACGATCTCGACGAAGCCAGCGCCGCGATGGCCACCGCGCTCACGATGTCTTCCGACGAACAGCGCGATCGCATGCGTGCGATGCGCTCGTTCGTCGCCGAATTCAACATCTACCGCTGGGCGGGCCGCATGCTCGTCGATGCCGCCCGCCTTCGCCGCCGCGACCGCCTGTCGGGCCGCCTCAACGAACATCTCACCGGAGCGTCGAACACATGAAGCACATCCTCGCGCGCGGCAACCGCAGCCTGCTTGCCCAGTTCGCCTGGTCGAACGTGCTGTTGGGGTTCGACTTCGACGGGACGCTGGCTCCCATCGTCTCGGACCCCGCCAAGGCTCAGCTGCGGGCGAAGACGCGTGCGCTGCTCGGCAAGGTGTGCGGGCTGTATCCGTGCGTCGTCATCTCGGGGCGCGCGCGCCGCGACGTGAATGCCCGAGTGAAGGGTGTCGGGGTGCGCGAGGTCGTCGGCAACCACGGCAGCGAGCCCTGGGGTCAGGCGGACAAGCTGCGGCACGAAGTGAAGCGCTGGCTTCCGCTTCTTCACCGATCGCTCGACGCGTTTCGCGGCGTCGTCATCGAAGACAAGCAGCTGACGGTGGCGATTCACTACCGGGCTTCGCGCGAGAAGAAGAAGGTGAAGGCGGCGATCGCGCGCGCAGTCGACCGGTTGGGGAAGGTGAGGGTGATTGGGGGCAAGCAGGTCGTCAACGTGCTGCCCGAAGGAGCGCCCCACAAAGGCACCGCCCTCGAACGTGCCCGGTCTGCGCACCACTGCGACACCGCGATCTTCGTCGGCGACGACGAGACGGACGAAGACGTGTTCAACCTCGATCAGCCGGGTCAGCTGATCACGGTGCGCATCGGCGCGCGCGCGTCGTCGGCCGCCGCTTTCTGTCTGCGAAACCAGAGGGAAGTCGACGACCTGTTGGCTGAGCTGGTGCGTCTGAGGCGCCCGTGACGTCGATTCCTCCGCTGGGTGACGCGCTCGATTTTCTGCGCATCTTGTGGGGCCTCGACCATTCGCTGCAGGGCGCTTCGAAGCGCATGGAAGCCGCGCTGGGTGTCACCGGGCCGCAGCGGATGGTGGTGCGAATCGTCGGGCGATTTCCGGGAATGTCGGCGGGGCGCCTTGCCGAGATCCTTCACATCCACCCGAGCTCGGTGACGGGCATCTTGAAACGCCTCGATCGCAAAGGCCTCATCACCCGGCGGCCCGACCCGCGCGACGGGCGGCGCCTTTTCCTCGGGCTGACCGAGAAGGGGCGGAAGATCGACGTCGGACAAGAGGGCACGGTGGAAGCGGCGATCGTCGTCGCGCTGACCCGGCTCGATCGCAAAGCGGTTCAGACGGTGCGCGAGGTGCTGGTCGACATCGCCGATGTGCTCGACCAACCGAACCGGAAGGTCGCGCTATAAGGGCGCCGTGATCAAGTGGCGATTGATGTTGGGGACGCTGCCGTTCGTGTTCGGCATGACGTTTTTGAAGTACCTGCTCGAGTCGGTTTTCCACTTCGACGGCATGGTCGATTTCGGCGAAGTCGGCATCGTGCTGACGGCCGGGGTCTTCCTCACCGGTTTCATGCTGGCGGGCACGATGTCCGACTACAAAGAAAGCGAGAAGCTGCCGGGCGAGCTCGCGTGCACGCTCGAGACGCTGGAAGAAGTGCTGGTGCAGTCGACCATCGCGAAACCGGCAATCGACCCGAAGCCGCTGCGCCGCGCAGTGCTCGACACGACGAAGCAGCTGGGAGCGTGGCTCAAGAAGGCGGTGCCGTATGGCGAAGCCTTCGTCGCGTTGACGAAGCTCGACGGCGTGATTCAGCAGGTCGAACGCGAGGGCGGCGGGGCGTACGCGTCGCGCGCGATCAACGAGCTTCACAACCTGCGAAAGACGGTGACGCGCATCGCCGTCATTTCCCGCACCGGCTTCCTGCCCCCGGCCTACGCGCTGCTCGAGACGCTGATGGTGATCATCCTCGTGCTGTTGCTGATGGCGAAGTTCAAGTCGCCCCTGGCCGAGTACATTCTCGTGCCGTTCGTCACCCTCATCTACGTGTACATGCTGCGGCTGATCAAAGACGTCGACGATCCGTTCGACTACTCGCCCGGCGGTCAGAAGGGCGGGGCCGAGGTCGAGCTCTTCCCGCTGGAAGAGTTCACCGTTCGCCTCGAGGCTCGCGTCGCGGCCGAACAATAGAACCCGCCTCACCGGACACGAGGCGTTCGATGCGCCGATCGCGGGTCGCCGCCGTTTTCGCTCTGTCGATCTCGGCCAGCTGCGCTCGCTGAACAGAGGGCGACAGCGCACCCC
>JAYUXE010001092.1:0-3102 GCA_043753165.1 Archangiaceae bacterium
GCCCGAATCGCCGGCGACGGCTCGCGTTGAAGGGCGAGCTCTTTGACCAGCGCCGCCTTCACGGGGAGCTCCTTGAGCGCCACCGACCGTTGCGCCTCGCCGGCCTTGAGCCGTTCAGCCACCGACTGATCCCCGCACTTCTTCGCCAGCCCATCGGCCTCGAGCAAACGGATCTCGGCATCGCGCAGCCGCGCTTCCGACAACCGCACCGCATCGTCCGCGCGCCGCTGGAACTCGATCACGTCGTCCGGAAATTCCGTCTTCTGCGTCGCGACCTCGGCGATCACCTCGCGCGCAAACCGCGCCATCTCGGCAGCGGCGCACATCTGACGGGCGACGGTCATCGCTCCGCCGCCTTCGACGACAGGAGGAACCGACGCGACCTGCTGCGCCCACACCGACAGCTGCCGAGCAGTCACCGCGGCCGAGTACGGCTGATGCCGGTCGCGCCGAATCTGGGCCCACCGGCGCAGCACGATCGGATCCGGAGCGGCGATGTCGAACGCCCGTTGGTACTCACTGGCCGCCTTGTCGAGCCGGCCCGACAAATCGAGCAGCACGCCAATGGTGAGAAACAGCTGCGCGTCCGACGCGTTCTGCCGCGCCGCATCGACCCGAATCTCGACCTCGTACTCGGCGACCATGCGCGGCAGTGCCTTCAGCACCTTGCCCAGGCTCTCGAACGCGCGCTGTCGAACCAGCGGGTTGCGCGCGGTGCGGAACGTCTCGAGCAACGGGTCGAGCGCGCGAATCGTCACGTGCTCGCCCAGCTCTTCGGCGGCCTGCCAACGTTCCAGCGGGTCGGGCGCCTGCAGCGACTTCACCACGTCCTCGAAGCTGCGCAGGTAGAAGCCCGGCAACGCGCGCTGCACCGCTTCGTCCTTCGCGTTGCCTGCCGCTTCCAGCTTTTCCGCCTTTGCCAATCGATCTTTCACGCCCGGCAGCTTCGCGCTCAACGGCGACTTCGCGACCAGCGCCTTCGCCTCGGGCAACAAGCCAGACACGAGCAACCCCGACAGCTGCGCCTCGAGCAGCTTCACCCGCACCTCGTCGCGGTGCGTGCCTGCCGGGTAGTCGCGCAGGTACGCGAACCAATCGGCCGCCGTCTGCGCGGCCGCGAACGCTTTGTCGTCCAACTGCAACCCCGCCTGCGTGCCGCGCGCGTCATCGGGATGCGCGGCCACGATCGCCCGCAACGAATCGGCGTCTTCGAGGCCCGTCAGCTCTTTCAGCTCGGCCGACTGCAGCATCGCCTCGGCCTCGGCCGCGTGCGCCCCGTCGGAATGATCGCGAAGAAACTGCCGCAGCGCCTGCGCCGTGCCCTTCGACTGCGCCGCGTTGAACCGCAAACCTTCGAGCAGCGCGCGTGCGGCGTTCGTCTTGCTCGACTCGGGGAACTCGTCGATGAACCGCTTGTACGCGACCACGGTGTGGACCTTCTGCGCCTGCTCGAGCTCGAGCACCGACAGCGACTCTTCCGCCGACTCGCGGTTCTCGTCGGCCGGGTTCTTCTGCAGGAAGTTGCGCCACCCTTCGATGGTGTTCGCCTTGTTCGCCGCCGAATAGGCGCCTTCGCGGCACCCCGTCACCAGCAGCAGGCCCACTGCGATCGACAGTCGAAGCACGGCTGTCCATATAGCCCACTATTTTGACGGCCGGCCTTTGCCAGACCACCCTGTCGCGAACATGCGCTTCCTGGCCATCGCCTTCCTCGTTCTCACCGCGTGCGCCACCGCGAGCCCGGTGGGCGGCCGCATCGTCACCGGCTACGAGCCCTTCGCGCGGTCGTCTGCGCCGCGCACGACTCCACCGGCCGAGTCGAACGGCCCGGTCGCCGAGCTTCGGGTGGCTGCTGGCGCGCGCGACACGGCGGTGCAGTTGGCGCAGGGCCTCGTCGGCAAGAGCAAGGTCGTCCTCAACGGCAAGACGTACCGCGACGACTGCACCGGCCTCGTGCGCGGGGTCTACGCACAGCTGGGCGTCGACCTGCTCAGCGGCGGGGCTCCGGGCGACAACGGCGTCACCGCGATCTGGCGGTACGCCTCGACGCACGGCCGGCTCTACGACGGCGGCCGGCCCGTCGCCGGCGACATCGTCTTCTTCCGCGAGACGTACGATCTCAACAAAGACGGCGCGATCAACGACGGCCTCACGCACATCGGCCTCGTCGAGAAGGTCGGCGACGACGGCACCGTGATGGTGATCCACCGCGTCGCGCGCGGCGTCGTCCGCTACAAGATGAACCTGCAGTTCAAGGACTCGGCGGTCGACCCCGCCGGCAAGGCAGTGAACGACTACCTGCGCGTCGCCGGGGCCCAGGCCAAACCGCAGCTCACCTCACAGCTGTTCGCCGGGTACGCCACCCTGCTGCCGATCGAAGCGCGGCTCGCAACCCGGTAGCGCCCAAAACCTACTGCGGCGACTTCTCTTTTTCTTTCGCCGCCTTCTCGGCCTTCAGCTTCTTCACCCACCCGGAAAGCTCGTTGGCGATGTCGTGCTGGGGCTTCATCGCGCTGACGCTCTGCAGCTCGGCTTCGGCCTCGTCCAGCTGCTTCGACTGGATGTTGAGCCGCGCCGCGAGCACGTAGGTGCGGAAGAAGGTGGGGTCGCGCTCATGAAGCGCCGTCAGCTGCTTCTGCGCCGCTTCGATGAGGTCCGGCGAGGCGCGCGTGTTGGCCGCGTACTCGGCGTCGACGAGATCGATCCACCCGTCTGACGTGCCTTCGGACTTCGACTGGTACCGCTTCGTCAGCTTCAGCGCCTCATCCGTGCCGCCGTACGCGTGGTACAGCGCCTGCGCCCGAATCAGCGAAAGCTCTGCCTGCCGGTTCAGCTCGCCCGCCTGCGACGCGGCGGCCTGCATCGCCCGGTACGCCTCCCGCAGCCGGCCTTCGAGCTCGCGCGCGCTGGCCACCAACGGGTCGTATTCCTTCTTCAACGCGCCCACCTCGGCCACCAGCACCGACGCCCGGTTCTCCCAGTCGCTGGGCGACTTCTCTTTTCCATAGCGGCCGATGCGCGTGTTCCGTTCTTCCGCCGCCTTGTCGAGCCGCTTGGCCCGCTGCTGAAGGTCGTCGAGCTGCAGCGTCAGCGCCGTCACCA
>JAYUXE010001093.1:0-3101 GCA_043753165.1 Archangiaceae bacterium
GGGCGGCGTCTTCACCCGCCTCATCGAGCGCAACACCACGATCCCGACCCGCAAGTCCGAGGTCTTCTCGACCGCGGCCGACGGTCAGTCGCAGGTCGAGATCCACGTGCTCCAGGGTGAGCGCGAAATGGCCACCGACAACAAGAGCCTCGGGCGCTTCCACCTCACCGGCCTGCCGCCGGCTCCCCGTGGCGTGCCCCAAATCGAAGTCATCTACGACATCGACGCGAACGGCATCCTGAACGTCACCGCGAAGGACAAGGCGACCAGCAAGGAAGCCAAGGTCACCATCACTCACTCGTCCGGCCTCGCGAAGGATGAGGTCGAGAAGATGGTCAAGGACGCGCAGGCCAATGAAGCGGCCGACAAAGACCGCCGCGCCCTGATCGAGGTGAAGAACAAGGCCGAGAACCTGAGCTACCAGATGGAAAAGCTGCTCAAGGAAAACAAGGACAAGATCGGCGCCGAGACTGCGACGTCGCTCGAGGCCGCGATGAAAGAGCTCAACACCGTTCGCGAAGGCAGCGACAAGGCCGCCATCGAAGCGGCGCTCAGCAAGCTCGAGCAGGTCAGCCACAAGGCCGCTGAAGAAATGTACAAGGCGGCCGGAGCAGCAGGTGCCGCGCCCGGTGCGCAGCCGGCCCCCGGCGCCGAAGGCCAGACGCCTGGCAGCCAGGCCACGCCGAAGAAGGACGACGTGGTCGACGCCGAGTTCCGGTCGAACTAGCCACACCCGAATTCGAAGTGAAAGAAGCCCCGTGCCCTCACCGGCGCGGGGCTTTTGCTTTTGAAGACGTGAGCCCGAAGCCTCGAGCGCGCGCTCGAACGACCGTCTCGTTTCGCTGCGATCCCCTTCTTTTCTGACCTCGTTTCCGACGCCCATCGGCCGCGTCGTCCTGCGTTCGGACGACCGCTGTAGTGGTCCGGTTCTTTTCCGCGTTTGACAGATCTATTCAGTATCTGATATTCACTGGCGCGCATTCAGTGGAACGCACTGAATGTCTATCGGCAGCGCGAGGCGGGGCACTTGGAGATTCTTCGGCCGGATGAGCTCGAGCGAATCGAGCGCGACTACGCGGCGGGGGTTCCTGCGCGCGTGATCCTGGAAATCTTCCGGCCCCGCGGCGTTGCGCTCTCAGAGGCGACGTTTCGGAAGTACGTGCAGGCCGGGCTGTTGCCGCGCAGCCGCCGCGTCGGCCGCAAGGGCAAGCACCGCGGCAGCCAGGGCCTCTACCCGGTGGCCGCCGTTCGCCGGATCAACGCGATCAAGAAGATGATGGCCGATGGCCAGACGCTCGAAGAGATCAAGCGTTCCTTTCTCTTCTTCTCGAACCACATCGATCAGCTCGAGCACGGCCTCGAAGAAGTCCTCGACGGCTTCGAGACCGAGCTCGTCGATCGCACTTTCGAAAATCGTGAGCGCACCCAGCTGCAGGGCGAGCTCAAGGCGCTGCGAGAGCAGGCAACGGCGTTGGTTCGATCAGTGGCGCGGTTTGGCAGTGCAGTCACGGCACGCAAAACGACAGGAGACGACTATGGCCTTGCGGGATGACGCGGTACTCAATGGAGGGGCAAACATGAATGAAGTGAAGGAAGAGGTTCCCCTGCTCAAGGCCGACGAGGCCGAGCTCAACGAACGGCGCCGGTCGAAGACGATGTCGCGCAAAGAGATGGCGCGCGACCTGCGTCGCCGCCGCCTCGGCGGCCAGGTGGACCCCGAAGAAGCCGACCTTCTGAAGGAAATCGAAGGCAGCCGCCCGAAGACCCGCGCCGACTGCGTGAACAGCCCGCGCCCGTGCAACTTCGTCTCGTGCAAGTACAACCTCTACCTCGACGTGAACCCCGAGACGGGCAGCATCAAGCTGAACTTCCCGGACAAGGAAATCACCGAGCTCGAGTACACCTGCGCCCTGGACGTCGCCGAGAAGGGCGGCATCACGCTCGAAGAGGTCGGCGAGATCATGAACCTCACCCGCGAGCGCATTCGCCAGGTCGAGACCCGTGGCCTGCTCAAGGTGCGCGAGGCGACCGAAGCCGAGCCCCCGCGTGGCCCCGACGGGAAGCCGATTCCGAAGGTGAAGCGCTGAGTTGGTGGTAACAACGCCTGGTGCTCGCGCTCCTGAGTGTCTCTGACAAGCGCGGATTGGTGCCTTTTGCGCAGGGCCTGGTTCGCCTCGGTTTCAAACTGTTGTCCACCGGCGGAACGCTCGAGGCGCTGAAGGCCGCGGGCGTACCGGCGACGAAGGTGTCTGAGCACACCGGCAGCCCGGAAATCCTCGGTGGGCGCGTGAAGACGCTGCATCCGAAGATCCACGGCGGAATTCTGGGACGCCCTTCCCTCGAGTCCGACGCAAATCAGATGAAGGAACACGGCATCGACGCGATCAGCGTCGTCGCGGTGAACCTCTACCCCTTCCGGCAGACGGTCGCGAAGGGCTCGCCCGCGGAAGAGGTGATCGAGCAGATCGACATCGGTGGCCCGGCGATGGTTCGCGCGTCGGCCAAGAACTCCGCGTTCGTGAGCATCGTCGTCGACCCCGACGACTACGAAGTGGTGCTGGCCGAGCTCGGGCAGGACAAGAAGGTCAGCGACCCGACCCGCCGCGCGCTGATGCGAAAAGCCTTCGCCCACACCGCCGCCTACGACGCGTCGATTTCTGCCTGGCTCAACGAGACCGATAAAGATCCGTTTCCCGGCGAGCTGTCGGTGTCGGTCGAGAAGGTGCAACCGCTGCGCTACGGCGAGAACCCCCACCAGCGGGGCGCCTTTTACCGCGAGCGTTCCGCCCCTTCCGAGCCGACCGTCGCCTTCTCGGCGGTGCTTCAGGGCAAAGAGCTCTCGTACAACAACCTGCTCGACCTCGACGCGGCCCTTGGGTTGGCGCTCGAGTTTCCGGGCACGCCCTGCGCGGTGATCATCAAGCACAACACCCCGTGCGGCGTGGCCACCGACGCGCAGCTCGAAAAGGCGTACCGCACCGCGCGCGCCGCAGACGAGGTGTCGGCCTTCGGCGGCATCGTGGCGCTCAACCGCGAGGTCGACGAGGCGACAGGCAGGGCCCTGGCCGAGACGTTTCTCGAGGCCGTGATCGCCCCCGGCT
>JAYUXE010001094.1:0-3096 GCA_043753165.1 Archangiaceae bacterium
CCGTGGGTGAAGACCGCGCGCGTCGATCGCCGCTTCCCTTCGGCCGTCAGCGTCAAGGTCACCGAGCACAAGGCCGTCGCGATGGTCTCGCTCGGCGACCTCTACCTGCTCGACGCCGATGGCGAGCCCTTCAAGCGGGTGCAGCCCAGCGACGCGCTCGATCTTCCGATCGTCACCGGCATCGAACGCGAGGACTACGTGTCGCGCCACGACGACACGACGCTTCGCCTCACCACCGCCCTCGACGTCGCCGCGTCCTACGCCACGTCTGCGCTGGGCAAGGCGGCTCCACTTTCTGAAGTGCACCTCGATCTCGAAGGCGTCACGCTGGTCACCGCCGACGGCCAGCACCTTCAGTTCGGTGATGGCGCCTTCGACGAAAAGCTCGCCCGGCTCGTTCGCGTGCGTCAGGAGCTCAAGGCCCGGTCGCTCAGTGCCGTCGTCATCCGTCTCGACAACCGGGCCCGCCCGTCGTCGGTCACCGTCTCGCTTTCAACGAACAATCTGGTCACCAGCCCCGAAAGGGGAGGGCGTCCGGCGAAGTAACCGCTCGACCCGAAAGGGCAGCGCCAACTGGGAGGAAGGGAAAACACATGGCGAAGAACACGAAGGGAGGAGAGATCATCGTCGGCCTCGACATCGGCACGACCAAGATCTGCGCAATCGTCGGAGAGCTCACCGACGACGGCATCGACATCATCGGCATTGGCAGCCACCCCTCGAAGGGCCTGCGCAAAGGCGTCGTCGTCAACATCGAGGCCACCGTCGCCAGCATCCGGCGCGCGATCGAAGAGGCCGAAGCGATGGCCGGCACGGAGATCACCCACGTCTACACGGGCATCGCCGGCGGCCACATCAAGGGCTTCGGCAGCCGCGGCGTCGTCGCGCTCAAAGACAAAGAAGTCCGCGAGGCCGACATCGCCCGCGTGATCGAGCAGGCCAAGACGGTGAACATCCCCGTCGACCGCGAAGTCATCCACGTGCTCCCGCAGGAATTCATCGTCGACGATCAGGGCGGCATCAAAGAGCCCCTGGGCATGGCCGGCTACCGCCTCGAGGCCAAGGTCCACATCGTCACGGGCGCCGTCGCCAGCGCGCAGAACATCGTCAAGTGCGCCAACCGCACCGGCCTCAACGTCGCCGACATCGTCCTGCAGCCCCTGGCGTCGTCCGAGGCCGTGCTCACCGACGAAGAGAAAGAGCTCGGCGTGTGCCTCGTCGACATCGGCGGCGGCACCACCGACATCGCGATCTTCCACGGCGGCAGCATCGTCCACACCGCCGTCATCGCGCTCGGTGGCAACAACCTCACCAACGACATCGCCGTCGGCCTTCGCACGCCCGTTCACGAGGCCGAACGCATCAAGCAGAAGTACGGCTGCTCGCTGTCGTCCATGGTCGACAAGCAGGACATGATCGAAGTGCCTTCCGTTGGTGGCCGCGAGCCGCGCGTCATGGGCCGGCAGATCCTCTGCGACATCCTCGAGCCCCGCGTCGAAGAGATCTTCCAGCTCGTTCACCACGAAGTCGAACGCAACGGCTTCTCGGAAGCGCTGACCTCGGGCGTCGTCATCACGGGTGGCTCCACGCTGCTGCCCGGCATGAACGAGCTGGCGGAAGAAATCATGGGAGTCCCCGTTCGCCGCGGCACCCCGCGCGGCATCGGTGGCCTGGTCGACGTCGTGAAGAGCCCCATCTACGCGACTGGCGTGGGCCTCGTCGTCTACGGCGCCCGCCACCAGGATCGCCGCCTGTTCCGCATTCGAGAAGAGAACGTGTTTCGCAAGGTGAAGGGCCGGATGAGCGAGTGGCTCAAGGAGGTCTTCTGACCTTCATTGCTACATCCCCGTAGCTGAAAACTTGCGGCCCGCTGCAGCGGGTCGACAATCTCTTCCATCCTTCGAAGGAGCACCAACCATGGACCAGTTCGATCAGAACAAGCAGGCAGCCCGCATCCGTGTCGTCGGCGTCGGTGGCGCCGGCAGCAACGCCGTCAACACCATGATCGCCAACCGGCTCGACCGGGTCGATTTCATCGCGCTCAACACCGACGTCCAGGCGCTCGCCAACAACCAGGCGCCCGTTCGCCTGCAGATCGGCAAAGAGCTGACCCGTGGCCTCGGCGCCGGAGCGAACCCTGAAATCGGCCGCCAGGCCGCCACCGAATCGCGCGACGAAATCGCCGCCGCCCTCGAAGGCGCAGACATGGTCTTCGTCACCGCGGGTATGGGCGGTGGCACCGGCACCGGCGCCGCCCCCGTCGTCGCCGACATCGCCAAATCGATGGGCGCCCTCACGGTTGGCGTCGTCACCAAGCCCTTCATGTTCGAAGGCAACCGCCGCCGCAAAGCCGCCGAGCAGGGCCTTCAAGAGCTGAAGGCGGCCGTCGACACGCTCATCACGATTCCAAATCAGCGCCTGCTCACCATCTGCACCGAGCCGATGCCGCTGCTGGACACCTTCAAGCGCGCCGACGAAGTGCTGCTGAACGCCGTTCAGGGCATCTCGGATCTCATCCAGTACCACGGCTACATCAACGTCGACTTCGCGGACGTGAAGACGATCATGGGCGAGCAGGGCCTCGCGCTGATGGGCACCGGCCGTTCGACGGGCGACAAGCGCGCCCTTCGCGCGATGGAACAGGCGATCAGCAGCCCGCTGCTGGAAGAAGTCAGCATCGACGGCGCGCGCGGCATGCTCATCAACATCACGGGCGGCCGCGACCTGAACATCCAGGAAGTGAACGAGGCGCTCACGCTCGCGCACGACGCGGCGGATCCCGAGTGCAACATCATCTTCGGCTCGCTCATCGACGAGAACGCAAAGGACGAGGTCAAGATCACGATCATCGCCACCGGCTTCTCGCCGGCCGCGACGCAGCCGCGCCGCCCGATCATCGCCGCCGAACGCCCGGTACAGGTGCAGGTGCCGATGTCGTACCGTTCGGTGCCCGCTCCGTCGGCCCCGGCCGTCACCGTCACGGTGTCCGCGCCGCTGCAGCCTCCGCCTGCCGCGACCCTGGTTCCCCGCGAAGAGCTCGCCACCCTCGTCCCGGCGAAAGCGGGCTCGCGCACGCTCTCAGCCGAACACAAGCTT
>JAYUXE010001095.1:0-3094 GCA_043753165.1 Archangiaceae bacterium
CGCCGGCGGCCAGAATGATGGCGGTCGCCTTCACGCGTTCCTCACGGCACGATGCTGCCAGTGCCTATGTACCAGCTGCCTACCGCCCTGGCCGACCCGATTGGAGTGACCCGCGTTGCCCGCCTCACCGGCCTCGACCGCACCGGCGTCGAGGTCGCGTCGGCGATGCGTCCCGGCGGTCACGTGCTCCAGGTCAGCAACGGCAAAGGGCGTGACTTCGCGTCGGCCGCGCGCGGAGCGCTTCACGAAGCCGCCGAGCTCTGGGCCGCCGAGCAGCCGCCGCACGAAGAAGTCTGGTCCACCGCGGCGGCGCTCGACGCGGTGATGCCGGGTGAATGGTTCGGCGGCGAGGCGAGCGCGCTGCGAACGGGCTGGGTGCGAGGGAAAAGGATGGATGGGTCGCCTCGGGACGTCTGGGTGCCGACGGGCGCGGTGCACTGTGCGGCGGTCGGGTTCGGGCCGCTGGCCGCGCCGTGGACGTCGAACGCGATGGGGGCGCACCGGTCGCTGAACGCGGCGCTGCTTCACGCGACGTACGAGGCGTGGGAACGCGAAGCCCTGGCCGAGGTGCTGCCCGATGGCTGGCAGCCGAAGGACTTCGCGCGGCGAAGGCTGACCACGAAGCACGGGTTCGAAGGCTTCGCGCTCGAGGTGTTCGATCTGACGCCCAAGGAAGCGATCGCTCCGGTCGCCGGGGCGCTGCTTCGCGACCTCGACGGTGGGCCGATTCCCCTCACGGCGGGCTACGCCTCACGGCCGACGCTCGCGCAGGCAGTCGAAGCCGCGGTGCTCGAGGCAGCGCAGTCGCGGCAGACGGAAATTCAGGCGGCGCGCGAAGACGTCGCGGTGCCGCGCGCGGTGGACGTCGAAGGGCTGTGGAGGGAAGTCGTGCGCGCCAGGACGTCGACGCGGGCAGACGCCAAGGGGCCCGTGACCGCGGCGAAGCTGGTGAAGCGATTCCGCCGGCCCGTCGCGTACGTCGAGCCCGCCGCGGGGCGGTTGCCGATACGCGTGGTGAAGGTGTTGGTGCCGGGCTTCCGCGTGTCCGAGCTGCTGCAGTGAAGGCGCGCCGCTGGTTTGCGTTCGTCGGGCCGACCCTTTCCGCCGCCGAGGCCCGAAAGTTCGGCTGCGAGGTCTTGCCGCCTGCGCGGCAGGGCGACGTGTGGCGCGCGCTGGTCGAACGGCCGGCGGCGCTGGTGTTGATCGACGGCGTCTTCGAGGCGCAGCCATCGGTGTGGCACCACGAGCTGCGCGCAGCCCTAAGCTCGGGCGTCGCCGTGTTCGGCGCGGCAAGCATGGGGGCCCTGCGTGCCGCCGAGCTCTGGCGCGAGGGGATGATTGGCGTCGGCGAAATCTTCCGCGCGTTTCGTGACGGCGAGCGCATCGATGACGCCGACGTGGCGGTGCTTCACGCCGAAGCCGAGCACGGCTTTCGCGCGCTCTCGGTTCCGCAGGTGAACATCGACCATGCGCTGAAGCTCGCCCTGCGCGCAAAGGTGCTGACGGCGGCAGAGGCGAAGAAGCTCGGCCTTGCCTCTCGCGCGCTGCACTACGGCGAGCGCACCTGGCCACCGGCGTTGAAGGAATTTCTGGCGAGCACCGATGCGGACTTGAAGGCTGCCGACGCGCGCGCGGGGCTGAAGGCGGCGGCAGAGTGGGTCGCGTCGGGCGCTCAGCCGCTGTCCGTCGCCGTGCCTTCTGCGTCCTCGCACGTTCGCCGGCGCCGGCTGGTGGACGCTGTGCCGGGAGCGCTCGAGCGCGCTTTAGCCTCGGCCGATGCGGAAGCGCTGGCAGACATCGGGACGCGGCGGCGGCTGTTGGCCGGCTGGGCGCGGGCGATGGGCCTTCGGCCTACCGGGGTCGAGAGGTGGTTACCGACTTTGCCGAAGACAGGACTTTCGGTTGATGAGGCGCAGCGGCTCGCCGAGGATCTCGCGCTGGAAGAGGAAATGCTGCGCACGCCTGAACGTTGGTTGGCGGACGGCGCGACACGGGTCGAAGGGCTGGCAGATCAGGCAATGGTGCTGGGACGCTGGAAGGGCTGATGCGAATCGTTTCGTACAACGTGCGGTACTTCGGTCACGCGCTCAAAGGGCTCGCGAGCACCGCGGGCGCGAAGACGCGAATCTCGCGGGCGATCGCCTCGCTCACCGAGCCACCGGACATCGTCTGTCTGCAGGAGGTCGAGACCCGTTCTTTTCGCAGCGGGGTGGCGCATCGGGGCGGCAGCGCGGTCGAGACGCAGCTGGAAGCCTTCATGCGGCACCTGCGCGAGAGCCTTCGGGCCGAAGGCGTTCAAGCCGTCTACCAACCCTGGTACTTCCCCGCGCACACATACGGGCTCGGCAAGGTGAAGCTGTACACGACGGGCCTTGCGATGCTGGTCAACACCGAACGGCTGTCGGTCATCTCGGGCAACCACGAGAAGCCGCAGGGCGTGACCTTCTTTGGCGAGAACACGCTGCGCCGCGCGAAGCAGACGCGCATCGTCGCGCACCTGCACCTCGAGAACACGACGGGGAAGAAGTTCCACGTCTTCAACACCCACTTGAGCCTGCCTTCGCCGTTCACGAAGGACTTCTGGAAGCAGCAGATCAAGATGGGCCACGGCAAGAACCAGCTGGCCGAGGCGAAGGTGCTGGGCGATTTCGTCAAGGCGAAGAGCGAAGGCGAGCCGTTCGTGCTCGGCGGCGACTTCAACTCGGCGCCCGACTCGCCCGTTTACCGCTACCTGGTCGATGAGGCGAAGCTTACCGGCGCGCAAGAGCTGCTCAAGCAAATCGACCCGAAGAGCCCGAAGGGCTTTTCGACCGCGGGCTTCCTGAAGCTGCGCATGCACCTCGACCACCTGTTCGGCTCAGGCGTCACCTTTCGAGATCTCGAAGAGACGTATTCGTTCGGCTCGAAGGCGGGCCGCTTTCACGGCCTGTCGGATCACGTGCCTTTGATTTCGCGCTTCGAGCTCGGCTGACGCCGACGCAGGTCGAAGAGCTCGTATTGATCGGGCGACACGTGGCTCATGCCGCCGTCCAGGTAGATCAGCGCGTCGCCGTCACGCGCGCCGAGCCGGTACCGGGCGCTGCTGCCCTCGAGC
>JAYUXE010001096.1:0-3091 GCA_043753165.1 Archangiaceae bacterium
TTCAGCGTCGCGAACCACAGCCGCTGCAGCTCGGCCGACGGCATGTCTTTCGTGGGCGGCAACAGCTCGGTCTTCATTTCTCCTCCAGCACCGCTTTGACGGCTTTGGTGAAGTCAGACCGGGTGAAGGGCTTGATGAGGTACAGCGTGGCGCCGAGCTCTTCGGCCTGGGCGCGATCTTCGGGCAGCGAACGGGCGCTCATCATCAGCACCGGCACCTTCGCGAGGCCCTGCTTGCGAATGAACTCGAGCACGTCGTAGCCCGAAGACTCGGGCAGCATCAGGTCGAGGCAGATGAGGTCGTACGGCTGTTCACCCAGGGCCGTCATCGCCTTCTTGCCGTCGGCCGCTTCGACCACGACGAAGTTCAGCAGCTTCAAGTAGCCCGCGACGAGCTTGCGAAGCGGCGGATCATCCTCGACGAGCAGCGCGGACTTCGGAACGGGGGTCGCCTTCGATGCCATGTCTTGCCCTTCCTACTCTTGTTGAAACGTTCTGGGCTGCGTACTTGACGCAAAGAAGGTGATCGACAAGCCGATGAGCCACTGCTTGTCGGGGAAGGCGTAATACGCCGCGGCCATCGGGTCTGGCATCGCGGGCGTCACGGGCGGCTGGTCATTGAGCGAGAGGCGGCCGGTCAGGTCGACGCGCCACCACGGGTCGCCGGCGTAGCCGACCCGCGCATCGCCTGACAGCGTGGTGAGCACCGGCTCGTTCGTGACGGGAATCGAGCGCGCGATGCCGGCGCTTAAGGCCGCCGAGAAGTGGTTGACGTGGGTCCAGCTGACGGCGGCGCCTGCCTCGACGCGCTGGTAGACGCTGCCGGCGAACCTGTCGACGAAGGGGGCGTAGCTCGCGTTCGCGCGCAAATCGACGCGGTGAAACCGGCCCGGAATGCGGTGGTCGATGGCGCCGGCAATCAACGGAGCGACACCATTCACGTTGTTGAAGACCTCGGGGCTCAGCGGGTCGCGGTTCGGCACCTGGCCCGTGGCGGCGGTGAGGCCCAGGGTGAGGTTCGCGCCGGTGCGGGGCGAGAGGACGCGCGCGTAGTTCGCGGACGCCGCGATGATGACGATGCGCGCGCCGGGGTTCGCCGGGGCCAGGTTCGTCGCCGGCGCCTGGTAGAAGCGCACGTACTGCGCGCCCACCTGGCCCGAGATCGTGTCGAGCTGCGACAGCAGGTACGCGAGCCGGGCAAGGCCGCGAATCGACGACTGCAGCGGCAGGCTCGCGCGTGAGACCTCGTCGGCGCCACCGCCGTAGAGAAAGCCTGCGGTGGTGGTGAGCGTGTGACGGCGGGTCAGGTACCAGTCGACGCCTGCGCTGGTGTCGCTGGTCATGTCGGTGACGACGCCGAGGCCGCTGCGCACCGGCGCGATCGGCACCCCACCCATTCCGCCCGTCGTGTCTCGGGACAAGGTCGAGAGGTCGAGCGTGCCGTAGTTTACGTACTCGGCCACGAACGCGCGGGCGACGGCTTCCTTCTGCCAGACGGCTTCGGCGGTCAGGACGTGCGAGTGCTCGACCCACGACTGGCCGAGCCGCTGCGTCTCGTAGAACTCGCGGCTGCGCAGCGTCGGGCTGTAGCTGCCGGCCAGCGTCCACGGGCCGTTGAAGATGGCACCGGCGACGCGGGGGCGAATCTCGAGGTCGGCCGCGGCTCCGTTGCAGGTGCCGATGATGACGCCGCCGTCGGCGGTGCTGCAGTTGCCGCCGCGGTTCGTGTCTTGCGGAGTGGCCGTCCGCGCGCGCACTTCCGTCTGCACCGACGCTTCCCACCGCGTGTGGGTCTGCGACAGCAGCGCCAGCGGGATGAGCGCGAGGAAGCCCATGGCCTACTCGACGAGCACCGAATCGCCCGGGCGAAGCATGAAGGTGGAGGCCTTGCCGTCGGCGCGGATGAGGCGCTCGTAGTCGAAGCGGATGCGAAGGGGCTTCTCGCCCAGCGGCATCATCCGCATCACGAAGATGTCGCGGTAGGCGAAGTTGGTGAAGCCCCCGGCAGCGGCAAGCGCCTGCACGACGCCGGCTCCGGGGTCGAAGGTGTAGATGCCCGGGCGGGGCACTTCGCCCAGCACCGCGATGCTCAGCTGCCGCACTTCTTCCAACGAGACGGTGACGACGGGGTTGTTGATGAAGTCCTTGAGCCGCGTCTGCAGCTGCGCGCCGAGGACGACCGGGGTGAAGCCGGCAGCGGTGACGTCATTCAAGAAGGGCAGCGAGATTTTCCCGTCGTTGCGCACGCGCGCGCGGGCCGACATGTTGTCCTGCTGGAAGACGCGCACGTTCAGCACGTCCCCGGGGCGAATGACGTACTCGGCCTCGTTGACGACCGGTGCGACGTATTCGTCGGCGCTCAAGAAGACGCCGGGGTCGTGCCGGCACGCGGCGAGCGCGAGGGGAAGCAGCAGGAAGGGGCGAAGGGCTTTCATTTGGAGGACCTCATTACCGTTAGGCGGGGGCGGGCTCTGCCTTTTTCCTGCGAAAAGCCTGCCGGGCGAACGCGAGCATCTCGCGGGGGCTGACGGCGCCGCTGACGACGACGCCCGCGACATAGGCCAGACCGTTGAGCACCATGCGCAGCAAGCCGGGCAGAGACGGCAGCTGCTGGCGAAGGGTGTAGTCGAGGCCGATGACGGCGGCGCAGACGACCGCGGTCTTGAGCAGCATCTTGCCGGTGCGCGCGTCGAGGCTGCGGCGGCCCATCAGGGTGACCATCGCGATCGCGACGCCGGCCTCGGTCAGAATCTGAACGAGGGCGCAGGCGGCGCCGCCGTAGGAAGGCCCGAACCTGTCGAGGGCGGGGCCGATGACGACGAGGTTGGCGACGAGGTTCACGGCCAGGCCGACCAGCGACATCATCGCCAGCGTCCACGCCTTGTCTTCGAGCTGCAGGACGACGGCGCTGATGATGCTGACGTAGATGAAGAGGTAGACGGGCGACAGCAGCCGCAGCGCGAGCGTCGCCGGCATGTACGCCTCGCCGAGCATGATGCGGATGAGCACGTCGCTGCCGAGGCCCAGCGCGAGCGAGATGGGAATCGCGACGGTGAGCACGAGCTCGAGTGAGCGCTTGATGAGGCGGTCGT
>JAYUXE010001097.1:0-7230 GCA_043753165.1 Archangiaceae bacterium
GCGGCCATTCGCGGCCACAAGGAAACCGCGCGACGGCGCCGTTGACAGGCCATAGGCGATTCCTCATAAGGCGGCGCAAATCATGTCCGACAAGCCCGAAAAGATGAGCCGGAAGGAGCTCAAAGCTCCCGATGAGTTTCAGAAGCTCGGCGCGCAGGCGATGCCGTTTATGGAGACGCACCAGAAGCTGATCGCCACCGTCATCATCGGAGCGGTCGTCCTCGCCGGTGTCCTCGCCATCGCCAGCCACTTCATGGCCCGGAGCCAGACCGCCGCCACCAACGAGTACGCGGCGACGTTGAAGGTGCTGCAGCGCCCGGTGAACCCGAACCCTCCTGCGGCGAAGCCCGCCGAAGGCGAGGACGTGCCGGACGAGCCTCCGTTCAAGACGGAAGCCGAGAAGGACGAGGCCGTGATCAAGGCGCTCACCGAGTTCCGCACGAAGTCGTCGGGCAGCAAGGCCTCGGCGAACGCCGCGTTGCCGCTGGGCCAGGCGCTGCTTCGCGTGGGCAAGCCGGCCGAAGCGCTGGCCGCGTTCGATGACTACCTCAAGGGTTCGGATCCGACGGATCCACTGCGTCCCACCGCGCTCGAAGGCCGGGGCTACGCGCTCGAAGAAAAGAAGGATCTCGACCAGGCGCTGACGGCGTTCGATCAGCTCGCGAAAGAGAACACGTCGGACTTCATGAAGGGCATGGGCTTGTACCACCGCGGCCGCGTGCTGTTGCTGCAGGGCAAGGCCGCCGAAGGGGCAAAGCAGCTGGTCGAGGTGCCGAACATGGCGCCGAACAGCGCCGCCGCGCGCCTCGCGACCGACCGCATTGCGCTGCTCGCTTCGCAGGGCGTGGCGATTCCCACGGCCACGACGCCCGCGCCTTCGAAAGACGGCGGCTGATTCATGAGAGTGTTTTCCGCCGCGCTGCTGCTGTTGCTCTGCGGCTGCAAGACGATTCCGCTCACCAATGATCCGAACGCTCCTGCGCACGACCGGCGGGTGAGCCCGGCGTTGATGTACGAGATCGACTGGTGGAAGCCGCTGGTGAAAAGCGGCCTGCTCGAATACTTCCCCGCCGAGACCGCGCGGCCTGCCGTCGACCCCGAGACCGAACGCATCATCGTCGGCACGCGAGACGGCATGCTGCACTGCCTGTCACCCGTCGACGGCAAGGTCGAGTGGGAGCTCAAGACGTTCAGCCGCTTCTTCGCCGGCGCTGCGATCGATCAGGGCATCGTTTACGTCCCTGGTGGCGACGGCACGCTCTACGCGCTGCGCGTTCGCAACGGCGAGAAGGTCTGGGAATACAAGGCCGGCGAAGAGCTCGTCACCGTGCCCGTCGTGCTCGGCAACAAGATCCTCATCACCTCGCAGTCGGACACGCTGTTCGTGGTCGATGCCACGACGGGCAAGTGGATCTGGCAGTACCGCCGCGATCAGCCTGCGGGCATGACGGTTCGCGGCGCGGCGACCCCCGTCGTTCATGACGGCCTCGTCTACCAGGGCTTCTCTGACGGCAGCCTGGTCGCGCTGACGCTGGAAGACGGCGTCGTGAAGTGGGAACGCAAGATCTCGACGTCGGGCGGCACCAACTTCCTCGACGTCGATTCGGCCGCGGTGTTCGACGAGACGGGCAAGGTGTTCGTGGCGAGCTACCAGGACGGCGTGGTCGCTTTGGACGCGAAGACCGGCGACCTCGTCTGGTCGAGCAGCAAGACGGGCATCACGTCGCTGATCTCGCGCGGCGATGTGCTCTTCACGGCAGGCGACGGTGAAGTCGGAGCGCTGCACGCGATCGACGGCCGGGCGCTGTGGAGCTTGAACCTGTCGGAAAAGCAGAAGCTGTCGAACTCGGGGCGCGCGCCGGTGATGGTGAAGGGGATGTTGGTCGTCCCGACGTCGACGTCGCTGGTGTTCGTGGATCCGGCGGCGGGCAGGGCGCGGACGGCGTGGAACCCCGGGAAGGGGATCACGGCGACTCCGACGCGGTCGGGCTCGCGGCTGTATGTGCTGTCGAACCTCGGCACGGTGTTCGCGATGCGCCTCAAGGGCGGCGGCAACTAGCCAGCGATGCGGGTCGTTGCGGCGCTGATTCGTGGCCAGGCCGATGCGTCGCGCTACCTGGTGCAACAGCGGCTGCCGAACAAGAGCCGCGCGAACCTCTGGGAATTTCCGGGCGGCAAGGTCGAGCGCGGTGAGTCCGACGCGCAGGCCCTGGTGCGCGAGTGCCGGGAAGAGCTCGAGGTGGTCATCGAGACTGGCCGGAAGCTGTGGAGCACGACGCATGCGTACGCCGACTTCACGGTCGAGCTGCACCTGTACCTGGCGACGATCGTGTCGGGCGAGCCCCGGTGTCTCGATGCCCAGGCGCTGAGGTTCTGCACGCCGGGCGAGATGCAGGCGCTGCCGTTCTGCGAGGCCGATTTGCCGTTGCTGAAGCTGCTGACCGAGCCCGGGTTTCTTTGATGGCCGGCGATGTGCGGGCACCGATCATTCGAACGTTTCAGCTGAGCAAGGGCGTCGGGCCGTGGCGCGAGAAGGATCTGTGGGCCCGCGGGATCATGACGTGGGATGACTTCGAGGCGGCCGCGAAGAAGGGCCAGGTGATGTCGAAGCGCCTGGACCTCGAGACGCTGGGCCGCATCGAAGAAGCGCGCGAGGCGCTGAAGGCGCGCGATCTGGGGCGGCTGGCAGGGTGGATTCCGGCACGCGAGCATTGGCGGCTGTATCCGGCGTTCGCGGATCAGGCGGCGTTCTTCGACCTCGAGGCCGACGGCGAGAATCAGATCACGGTCGCGGGGATCATGGATCGCCTCGGGCTGGCCACGTTCATTCGCGACGTGACGCTGCCGGATTTCCCCGAACGGCTCGGCCAGAGCGCGATCTGGGTCACGTTCAACGGCCTCGTGTTCGACGTGCCCGTGCTGAAGCACCACTTCGAGAATTTGCCGCGGCCGCTCGTGCACCTGGACTTGAAGGTCGTGCTGCGGAAGACACGGCAGACGGGCGGGCTGAAGGACATCGAAGAACGGCTCGGGCTGCGACGGCCGCCGCATCTGAAGGGCGTGCGCGGCATGGACGCGATTCGACTGTGGCGCGAACTGCAGTTCAACCGGAATCGCGAGGCGCTGCGCTTTCTCGTCGAATACAACCTCTACGACGCGATCAACCTGCGCGCGCTGCTCGAATGGGCCGTGAACGAGTTGAGCCTCACCAACGTCTGGGGCGTCGAGCCGCTGCCAGTCTTCGGCCGCGGCGATGTCCTCTACGACCTGTCGAAACTGCTTCTCGCGCTCTGACTCGCTGCATCACGAAATCTTCGATCGAATTCGATCGAACGCTAAAACTCCGGGGGCTTGAACGAACGGGTGAGGCTACCTTCGTTTTTTGCCTGACTTCTTCTTGTTGCTGACCGGCTCGGGCTCGGGTTCGCCGCGCACTTTGAGCGCCACGCGGACATCGCGGTAGCCGCGGCCGGACATGTCGGTGATCTCGTGGCCGAGCTCGGCTTCGACGCTGAACGCGTAGCTGCGGCCAGGTTTAAGCGGGGCGGCCAGGACGATTCGGTACGTCATGCCGCCGTCTTCGATGCGGGCTTCTTCATCGGACGGCAGCACCTGTTCGGCGCCGTCGAACATGCGGATCCGGTAGTCCTTCAACGGAATCGGAAATTGAATGAACGCTTCTTTGGCGGGGTCGATCTGCGCCGTCGCGGCCGATGACTGCACCGTGCTCACGCCGCCATCCGTGCTGAAGAAATCGATCGCGAACGCGAGCTCAGTCGGAATCGGCGGGCCCGCATCGACGACGCCGGCGTCCTCGATCACCGGCTCCGGAACCGACGCATCGACGTACGGCTTCTCATCCGGGCAGCCGGCCAGCAGCATCGCGGCGGCGACAATTCCAAGGCGCTTCACGGCCTGCGGTTTATCCCAATGAACCCAAACCCCCCTCGAAGAACATACCCGGCAGAGTCTGATAATCAGCGTTATGTAAACTAATGGTCGTCGGTGCTTTTCGGACTTCGTGTCCGCCCGGCCCGCTTTGTCGGGGCCGACGCGCGTTGCTTTTGTTCGACGCGCAGGCCCTTTTCGGTGAGCAGGCCTTTCAGGAGCGGATTGGGGAAACGCCGCGCCAACGTGATCGCAAAGAACGTCTCGACCAGCGGAAGCGGTGCGACCTCGATGAGCGCGCCGGCGCGAAGCTCGTCCTGCACGACGATCGTTGGAACGACGGCCAGCCCAAGGCGCTCTCGTGCGAGAAGGCGCAGCATCGCCATGTCATCGACCTCGGCGGCGACTCGCGGTTGAACGCCGAGGCGGTTGACCAACGCATCGAACCCGGCGCGAACGCTGCTCTGCGCAGTTGGCAGCACCAGCGGCTCGCTGAGCAAGAGACGGCCCAAGTCCTTCGGGCGCTTCTTTCGCGTCGGGTGGCCCACGAGGCTCACGGGCTGTTTTGCGATCGCGTGGGCAACCCACGGAGTTGACGCATCCCGCGGCGGCGCGAAGTTGGCCAAAACCACGTCGATGAGGTGGGCCTCGAGGCTTCGCAGCATGTCCGCGAAGCCACCTGAGCGGACGACAATCTCGACGTCCTCCCGCCCGAACAAAGGCCTCAGGAAGCCAAGCTGGAAGTTGCGAGACAGCGTGGCAAGCGAGCCCACCCTGAGCGCGTGGCGTCCCCTGCCTCGCTCGCCGAGCGCGTCCTCGAGCTCACGCCCGCGCGCGAAGATCGCATCAGCGTGATCGAGCGCGACGCGCCCAGCCTCGGTCAGGTGCAGCCTCTTGCCACGGCGTTCGAACAGGTCGTGGCCGAACTCGGCCTCCAGCTTCTGGATCTGCATCGAGACGGCGGACTGCGAGACGTGAAGACGTTCTGCGGCTCGCGTGAGGTTCTCTTCGTGTGCGACAGCCCAGAAGTAGTGCAGGTGGTGAAAATTGAACATGGGCATCGTTCCGTATCACTGAACGATGAAATCACTTCAATCTATTGGAATGATGCAGCCCGAGCACGTAGATGGTTGCTGGTTGACGGCGTCGTGCTCACCATCCTCATTGCCCCAGGAGATCCCCATGAAGTTCAAAGTCGACGCGAATGGTCGCAAACGCGTGACCCTCATTGCCGGCGACGGCATCGGGCCCGAAGTCGTCAGTGCCACGCGCCGCGTCATCGAGGCCGCCGGGATCGCGATTGCCTGGGAAGAACGGGAGGCAGGCTCTGAGGTCTTCAAGCGTGGCCTGCCCAGCGGCGTTCCGCCCGAAACGATTGCTTCGATTCGCGAGACGCAGGTGGCCCTCAAAGGGCCGCTCGAGACACCCATTGGGTTCGGCGAGAAGAGCGCCAACGTCACGCTCCGCAAGCTGTTCGAGACCTACGCGAACGTGCGGCCTGTTCGCGAATTGCCGGGCGTGAAGACACCCTTTTCTGGCCGGGGAATCGACCTCGTCGTCGTGCGTGAGAACGTCGAAGATCTCTACGCGGGCATCGAGCACATGCAGACCCCGGGCGTGGCCCAGTGCCTCAAGCTCATGTCGAAGAAAGGCTGCGAGCGCATCGTGCGGCTGGCCTTCGAGCTTGCGGTCGCCGAAGGCCGCAAGAAGGTTCACTGCGCGACGAAGGCGAACATCATGAAGCTCACCGAAGGCTTGATGAAGCGCACCTTCGAAGAGGTTGCCAAAGAGTATCCAAAGATCGAGGCCCACCACGTCATCATCGACAACTGCGCCCACCAGGTCGTCCGCGCCCCTGAGCAGTTCGATGTGATCGTGACCTCGAACATGAACGGCGACATTCTGTCGGACCTCACCTCGGGGCTCATCGGGGGCCTGGGGTTTGCGCCTGGTGCGAACCTGGGTGACGACGTAGCGATCTTCGAAGCCGTGCACGGCAGCGCTCCGAAATACGCGGGCAAGAACGTCATCAACCCTTCGGCGGTGCTCCTTTCCGGGACGATGATGCTTCGCCATCTCGACGAGTTCGCAGCGGCGCAGGCCATCGAAAGCGCGCTCATGGTGACCCTCGAGGAAGGCTCGTATACCCGCGACGTGTCGCCGCACGGCAGCGTGTCGACGACGACCTTCACGGACAGGGTGATCGGGAACCTCGGCAAGCGCTCAGAACGCTGGCACACGCGCGACCACAAGCCCCTTCAGGTCAAGCCCCTCGACGCGGCCCGCGACTATGTTCGGCCGAAGATCCGCCGGACGATCGGTGCCGACATCTTCGTGGAATCGCCGGTCTCACCCGACGAGCTTGGCAAGAGCCTCGAGGCCGTCTCGGAAAAGAGCGTCCTTCGCCTCAAGATGATCTCGAACCGCGGGACGAAAGTTTACCCGAGCATCGGTGGGATTACGGACTGCGTCGATCACTGGCGGTGCCGCTTCGTGCTGCGCGACGCAGGCACGGCCCTCGAGGACGCGGGCTTGCTCGAGCTGGTAGGCAAGATCGCCACGAAGCATCGATGGATGCACATCGAGAAGCTCGAAGAGCTCGACGGCGAAGCCGGCTTCACCCGGGCGCAGGGTGAGGACTGAGATGTCATTCGCGACCCAAGCGCTCGCGACGTTTCGACGTCGAGGTCAGGGCACGGTTCCCGAGGCAGGCCTCCCGGCGCTCTTCGTGATGGAGCCCACGATGTCCATCACGGCAGCCGTAACGGCTTCGTGGCACCCTGTCTGGTCGCTGCAGACGCCGGGTGCCACCGAACGGGCGGGCCTCGCTGCCGGGCGGGCTTCCATCGACGATGCCATTCACCGTTTCGACCTGCGCACGGTGGTGTTCTGCGCGGAGGCAACCGTTCCGCCAGATCGTTCGGCCGCTCGCGAGCGCCTGCTCGGTGCGTGCGTGGCAGCCAAAGAGGACCCTGCGCTGCGGTCACATGCCGTCGCGGTCGAAGCCCTCTGGTTCGACACGACAGAGGGAGACATCTTCCGCTGGGACGCGAAGACACGTCGATTCGAACTGCTCTCAGACGACGGGCTCGAGTGCTTCTGGGCAGAAATTCACAAACGTGCTGGCTCTGCTCCATCAGAGGCGCTCGGCGTGGCCTGACGGACGTGGAACATGCCAACCGTAGCCGGCCATTTCGAGCGAAGCGCCCTGCTCTTCGTTCGCGGTACCGAACACGTGACGCGCGCGCTTGAAGCCGCAAACATGCTTCGCGCGGGCCGCCGCGGCGCGCTCTCCCTGACAGGCGCAGAGGTGCTTGGGATTTTTGTGCATGAGGGCCTGGA
>JAYUXE010001098.1:0-3086 GCA_043753165.1 Archangiaceae bacterium
GATCACCCCCATCGCGATGGAAAAGGAACTGCGCTTCGCCATTCGTGAAGGCGGCCGCACCGTCGGCGCCGGCGTCGTTGCCGAGATCGTCGCCTAAGCCTGTTTGAAGCGTTGCGTGGGCCCTCGCCTGAGAAATCAGACGAGGGTCCCGACGCCTGTCTATGCTGTCTGGCGCATGAAAAAGCCCAACCTCCCCGCAACCATCAGCGTTGTGATTCTTGGCGCGGCCGCTTCTGGCTGCGGCACCACGCCTCTTCCGTCGCCCGGCGATGGCGGAATGGATGCCGGTGTCTGCCCCCCTGGCTGCTTCAACCCGAAACAAGCCGACGGTGGCCCGTACCGCAGCCAGGACGGTGGCATCGAGTGCTTCTGTTGATGACCCCTGCGGCCCCGGTCGGGGCCCAGAAGAAACCGAACCTCCCGCGCACGTTCTCCGTCGCTGTGCTCGCCCCTGGCGCGCCAGCCTGCGGCCACGTGCCCATTCGCGACAACCCCAGCAACCTGGATCCTGCCGGCTCTGGCGGCCTCGTCTGCCTTCGTTGATGAGCCCGTCCTCGACCGGTGGGCCGCGATGGGTGATGTCGAGGTTGGCCCGCATCGTCGAGCGCCAGGACACGTTGACCGTGGTCGGCCACGCTGATCAGCGCCGCTTCGATGGCGATTCGGCGTCGCTCGCGCGTGCGGTGCTCGAGCTGCTGCGGGCGCCCCTCACTGACGCCCAGTTGCTCGAAGGACTTAAGGCCCAGTTCGAAGGCGTCGCGTCCCGAGCCGGGCTCATCGACGAGCTGCTGGGTCATCTGCGAGCGACCCACGCCGTGATTCCCCACGTCGAGACCGCGGCGCCCAGTCGCCCTCTGCACGGCACCCGCGTGCTGCTTGCCGCCAGCGGCGCTGTCGCCGCGTCGTTCACGCCCATGCTTGTCACCGGGCTGCAGTCGGCCGGCTCAGAAGTTCGCGTCGCCCTCACGCCCCACGCCCGCCGCTTCGTCTCGACCCGCGCGCTCGCGGCCCTGACCCACCGCGACGTGCTCATGAGTCTGTGGACAGGAAAGACCACCGCGCCCGCGCCGCACATCGAAGCGGCGGAATGGGCGGACGTCGTGGTCGTCGCTCCGGCGAGCGCGACGACGCTGGCTCGACTCGCCACGGGCGACTGCAGCGAAGTCGTCGCGGCCACCGCGATTGCGACGAAGGCGCCCGTCGTTCTCGCTGCGTCGATGAATCCGAAAATGCACGCCGCGCCCTCGGTAAAACGGAACATCGCCCAGCTTCGCGACGACGGTTTTTACCTGGTGTGGCCCTCGTGGGGCCTCGAGGTCGCGCAGACTCCGGAACAGCGAAAGCTGCTGCTCGGGCCGATGTTGCCCGCCGATTCGCTGGTCGACATCGTCGCTGCCCTCGCACCCCGTCGGCCCACGACGCCTCGTCCCGACGCGGCGTTCTGGGATGATCATTACGTCCACGGAACGCCTCCGTGGCATTCAGAGACGCTCGACGAAGGGCTGAGATCCGCGATGGGAGCGGGCAGGGGCCGGCTGCTGGATCTGGGCTGCGGCCTGGGCACCGTCGCCATCGAAGCCGCGCGTGCGGGCTTCGAGGTGACCGCCACCGACGTGTCGCCGATCGCGATCGCTGCTGCGAAGGAACGGGCACGGGGCGTAGCGATCGAATTCGTGGTCGACGACCTGCTGCACTCGAACCTGCGCGCAACCTTCGACGTCATCGTCGATCGCGCCGTGCTGCACACGCTGCCCGCCGCGAGTCATGATCGCTACGTGCGCCACGTCACCCGGCTGCTGACCGTTGGTGGGCGCCTGGTGCTCGAGGCGCACTGCGACCCGGAAGAGGCGCGCCACCTGGGTACCCAGGCCTTCGACGAAAGACGGCTGCACGCCCTGCTCGCACCCGAGCTCGAGATCGTCGCGTCCTCGGCTTCGACGATCGCGGGCGCCAAAGCCCTGCGCGTGGTCGCCGTCCGCCGCTAACCCGCCGAGACGGTGGGGCGCGCTTTTACGGTGGTGGCCGCAGGCGCCAGCGCCCGTTGCAGCGACCCTTCCAGCGACTCGAGCAGCGCCTGCGCCCGCGCCTCGCATTCATCCCACTGGATGTTTCGCTTGCTCGCCACGTTGTAGTCGGGCTTCGCGATCTTCGAAGCGTCGAGGCGGAACCGCGGCGCCAGCTTGCCCTCGAGCAGCATCACCGTGACTTCTTCGTTGTCGCACTCGAAGTCGTCCGGCTCGCGGGTCACCGGCCCCAGGCCGTAGTTCATCATCCCGCGGCGTTCCCTCGGGGCCACCAGCCAGTGACACACCTCGTGAAGCAGCTTCTCGGTGTCACAGCCGTAGTCCCAGGCGACGTGGAAGGCGCGCCCATCGAAACCCACGGGCTGGGCGAAGTAGGGCGCCTGGCCCTGCTCAGCGCCTTCCAAGGTCACCACCTTCACGCCTTTGCCGCTGACCGTCGATGCCCAGACCCGCAATTCGGCCCACCGCGTGCCGCAGGAGGGGCGCCGGCCCGGGTCGAGGCAGCACGGAACGCGTTCGCGCCCCGAAAGACCCTTTCCTGTCGAACGCATTGGTGGCAAAGCGGGGCCGCTTCTCGGGCATTTCCCTCTGAGAAATCAAGCCGACATGGTCTTTTTTAAAAATCGACACGAAGGGGGTTGTGTTCTGCGGAAAGCCGCCGTATATGCCCCGCCCCTTCGCCGCACCGGCTCTGTGACATCCAAGGAAGTTTCGAGGTCCACTTAGAATGGCCACACAGAAAATTCGTATCCGTCTCAAGGCATATGACTCGAAGCTCCTGGATCAGTCCGCCGGGGAGATCGTCGAGACTGCCAAGCGCACTGGCGCAAAGGTCGCGGGTCCGATCCCGTTGCCTACCCGAATCAACAAGTTCACCGTGCTCCGCAGCCCGCACGTGGACAAGAAGAGCCGCGAGCAGTTCGAGATTCGCACCCACAAGCGGCTGCTCGACATCCTCGAGCCCACCCAACAGACGCTCGACGCGTTGATGAAGCTGGATCTGTCAGCCGGCGTCGACGTCGAGATCAAGAGCTAAGCCATGGCCAAGTTCGACGTCGTTGA
>JAYUXE010001099.1:0-7214 GCA_043753165.1 Archangiaceae bacterium
GAATTCGGCCCCGAGGCTTCGGGACTCACGGGCGTGCTGCTCGTGATCGCTGTGATTTGGACGTTGACACCCCTCATCACCAATGGAACTTCTCGCTCCCAATGATCCACGTTCAGGGTCTCACCAAGTTTTACGGGGAACACGCAGCCATCCGCGACCTCTCGTTCGACATCGAGCGCGGTGAAGTCATCGGCTTCCTCGGTTTGAACGGCGCTGGCAAGAGCACCACCCTCAAGGTCCTGGGCTGCGTGCTGCTGCCGACCTCGGGCCAGGTGAGCATCGACGGCTTCGACGTCGGCACCCAGCCACACGAGATTCGCAAACGCATCGGCTACCTGCCCGACGTGCCGCCGCTGTACGACGAGATGACGGTCGGGGGTTACCTCGCGTTCGTGGCGCAGCTTCGCGGCATCCCCGCGTCGCAGGCCCGCAGCCACGTCCTCGAGGCCGAGAAGAAGGCGTCACTGGAAGCGATGGACGAGCAGCCGATTTCGTCATTGAGCCACGGCTATCGGCAGCGCGTCGGCGTCGCGCAGGCACTGGTGCACAAACCGAAGCTGCTGATTCTCGACGAGCCCACCGGCGGCCTCGACCCGGTGCAGATCGTCCAGATGCGAAACCTGATTCAGGCCCTCAAGGGCGAGCACACGGTGCTGGTGTCGAGCCACATCCTCTCTGAAATCTCGCAGGTGTGTGACCGCCTGCTCGTCATCCAGGGCGGCGAAATCGTCGCGCAGGGCACGGAAGACCAGCTCGCCAAAAGCCTCGGTGGCGATGTCGCGGTCGAGCTCGACATTCGCGGGCCCGCGCAGCCTGCCCTCGATGTGCTGCACAAGGTGCCCGGCGTCACGGGCGCCACGCTGCAGAGAATGGAAGGCGACGTGTCGTCGCTGCGCCTCGATGTTGCGCCTGAGCTGCGGCCCGCGCTCGTCAAAGCGCTCGTCGCCGCGAACATCGATCTGCTTCGCATCGACAAGGCGCACGGCCGCCTGGAAAACATCTTCATGAAACTGACGGGAGGCAAAGCGTGAACACCGTCCTCTTGATTGCGCGCCGCGAGCTCGCGGCCTACCTGCGCACGATGTCCGGCTACGTCATCATCGCGGTGATGCTCTTCGTCGACGGCCTCTGCTTCAACGCCTTTGCGATGGCCGGCACGGCGAAGCGCAGCTCGGAAGTGCTCGGCGACTTCTTCTTCTATTCCAGCGGCTTCACCATGCTGTGCGCGCTGTTCCTCTCGATGCGGCTGCTCGCGGAAGAACGGCAGACTGGAACCCTGCAGCTGCTCTACAGCTCGCCCGTACGCGACTGGCAGATTGTCGTGGGCAAGTGGCTCTCGGCGTTGGGCTTCCTCGCCATCTTCCTGCTCTGCACGCTGTACATGCCACTGCTGGTGATGGCGTACGGGAAGATTTCGTTCGGGCACCTGGTGTCGGGCTACTTCGGGCTGCTGCTGGTCGGTGCGTTGAGCCTCGCGGTCGGCACGTTCGGCTCGTCGCTGACGAAGAGCCAGGTCATCGCGGCGGTGCTCACCGGCGTTCTGCTGCTCGTGCTCACGGTGTGCTGGCTGCTGGCGCGCGTGACCGATCGACCGCTGACCGAGGCCATCACCGCGCTCGCCTGGTACATTCACTTCAAGCCTTTCGAACAGGGGCTCGTGCACGTTCGGCACGTCGCGTACTTCGTGCTCGTCACCTGGGCCGCGCTCTTCGCAGCGACCCGCGTCCTCGAAGCCCGGAGGTGGCGATGAAACGCGCTTCCTGGCCGGTGGCGATTCTCTTCGCCGTCGGCCTCGTGTTGCTGTGGGTGGGCGAACGCGTCGCCGACGCTGGCACGTGGCGTCTGGTGTTCTCGTGGGCGGGGGTCGCGGCCGTGCTCGCGTCGGTCGCCTGGCGCTTCGTCCGTACCCGGCAGGCCACCGGTGGCTCAGGGCAGGTCGAGAAGGCGCTGCTTGGACTTCAAATCGTCGCGGTCGCGGCGATCGCGATGTACTTCGCGCAGTCGGACGCGCTCGCGAAGCTCGACGGCGCGATGTTGTCGGTCTCGAGCCCGAAGCTCTCGGGGGCGCTGTCTGCGCTCTGGCCGGCCGTGCTCGCCGCCGCGGTGTTTCCCATCGCCCTGATGGAGCTCGCGTACGCCGCGATGGCGAAGTCGGTGAACGTCGAGACGGGCCGCATTCGCGACGCGATGTACTCGGGCCTCGGCGCTGCGGGCCTGCTCGTGTTCGCCGTCGCCGCGCTGTACGTCGCGACCGAACGCGACAAGCGCTTCGACTTTTCCTACTTCCGAACTGCCAAGCCAGGCGACGCGACGAAGCGGCTGGCGCAGAGCCTCGACTCGCCCATCACCGCGGCGATGTTCTTCCCGCCGGCGAACGAAGTGTCTGAGCAGGTGCAGGCGTACTTCGATGATTTGAAGAAGGACGCTCCGCAGCTCAAAATTGCGCTGTACGACCATGCGCTCGAGCCGGCGCGCGCGAAGGAGTTCGGCGTCAGCGGCAACGGCGTCATCGTGCTCTCGAAGGGTGAGCGCCGCGAGAACGTATTTCTGGGCACCGACCTCGACAAAGCCAAGACGCAGCTGCGCGGCCTCGACGCCGACGTGCAGAAGAAGATGCTGATGGTCGCGAAGTCGAAGAAGACCATCTACCTGACCGCGGGTCACGGCGAACGCACCGAAGAGTCCCTGGGCGGAGCCGACCAACGCGCTGCGCTCACCCGCCTCTACGGCGAGCTCAAGTCGCAGAACTACGAGCTCAAGCCGCTGACCACCGCCGAAGGCCTCGGCCAGGAAGTTCCGAAAGACGCTGCCGCGGTGATGGTGCTCGGCCCGTCGCAGAATTTTTCAGAGCCTGAAGCAAAGACGCTGGTCGAGTACGGCCAGCGGGGCGGCAAGCTGTTCATCGCGCTCGACCCCGAGAACGGGCTGACCTTCGACAACCTGCTCGAGCCGCTGGGCCTCAAGTTCACGGCGGTGACGCTCGCGAACGACGTCGCCTACGCGCGCAAGACGTACACGCCCAGCGATCGAACGCTCATCGGCACCAAGACGTTCAGCTCGCATCCGTCGGTGACGAGCAACGGCCGCGGCGGCTTCCCCGTCTTCATGGCTGGCGCGGGAATTCTCGACGAGCTCCCCACGCACCCCGCCGAAATTTCGATCGACTTCGCGGTGCGCGCCGAGCCCGCGACGTGGAATGACTTGAACAACAACTACCAGGCCGAGACGCCGCCCGAAGTTCGCAAGGCGTATGGCGTCGTCGCCGCCGTCACGCGCCGCAAGACGGGCAGCACGCGGGTCGAGGACGAGCTTCGCGCGCTGGTGCTCGCCGACTCGGACGCGGTGGCCGACGAGATTCTGGCCGTCAGCCAGGGCAACGGGCACATGATCATCGACGGCCTCAAGTGGCTCTTCGGTGACGAGCAACTGCAGGGCATCACCAACCAGGAAAACGACGTCGCCATCAGCCGCACCACCACGCAGGACAAGGTGTGGTTCTGGACGACCATCGTTCTCGGGCCGATGGCCGTGCTCGGGGCCGGCCTCGTCTTCCGCCGCCGCAAGAAGGAGATTGTGCGATGAAAGCCAGCTCGGCCGGTCTCAACGGAGCGCTTGCCGCCATCGGCCTCATCGCCGCGTTCGTCACCTGGCAACGGCCGAAGGAATCGACCACCAACGACAACGTCACCGTGCTCGAGGCGACGAAGTCGACGCTGACCAGCGTGCGGTACGAAGACGGCGAACGCGCGCTCGACGTGTTCCAGCCCGCGGGCTCGAACGCGGTGTGGCTGCGGCAGAGCTTCCTTTCGACCCCGCGCGAAAAGATTGCGATGCCGGGAACTGCGCTGCCCGACGGCGGCCTCGTCGGCCTCGATGGCGGCGAGCCGGTGGCGATTTCTCCGATGGTGCCTCCGCCTGCGCGCGAGCTGCGCGGCAACGAGCGGGCGGAATCGCTGATGGCGCGCTTCACGCCGTTCGAAGCGGTGCGGGCGCTGGGCAAGCTGTCGGCCGATAAGCAGAAAGAGCTCGGGTTCGACGGCACGAAGCGGAAGCTGGTCGTCACCGTCGCGGGCAAAGCGAACGGGTTCGACGTTTCCAACGCAGTGCCTGGCGTCATCGGCACGTACATGCGCAGCGACGACGGCAGCGTGTACCTGCTCACCGGCAGCCTCTTGAGTGAGCTCGAGCCGGCCTCGCAGTCGCTGGTCGACCGCCGCCTGCACGCCTTTCTCGCGCCCGATTACGACGAGTTCGTGGTCGACCTCGACGGGAAGAAATACGCCTTCCTGCAGAAGGACGCCGAGATTCCACAGACGATGAAGGTGATGCCGAAGGCGACGCCCGACAAGCCCGATGACCTCGTGCGCAACTGGCACGACAAGATTTCGAACCGGCTGATCGTCACCGAGGTGCTGGGCAAAGACGAGAACCCGAAGGGCGGGCCGCCGAAAGTCGAGCTGCGCATCGACTACCTCGCGCGCGGAACCAACAAGGGCTTCCTCGAGCTCGGCAAGAGCGGCGGCGAGCTCTACGCCCGCACCGAGAACACCGCGAGCTGGGTCGGGCTCCACACCGGCACCGACGACATGATTGCCGAGGCGAAGAAGTTCACCAGCCGCACCGGCCCTTGAAGAAGGTTTTGCTCGCGTTGGTCGTGCTGCCAGCGCTGGGTTACGCCGGCTACGTCCTCACGATGGCAGTCCCCGCAGCCGAAAGGTCGCGCGAGCTCGCTGAACGGGTGAACAAGCTGGGCGCCCTCGCTGAAGCTGGCTCGCAGCGGCTGAAGGGCTCGACCGAGACGCGGCCGTTGAATGAAGCGTGCGGAGCGCTGACCCCGGTCGATCGCCTGCAGCTGCTCGCGTACTTCGCCGAGCCCGAGGCAGGGGTGCTGGCCCCGCTCGAAAGCCAGGCGACGTACTTTCCGGCGAAGCAGATTTTCGTGATGAAGACGAAGGGCGAAACGCGGTGGGACGCCGAGGAAGACGTCAAGCACGTCTCGCTGCCCTGGTACCCGCGCACGGCGGCGAAGTTCTTCGAGGACTTACTCACGAGCCCCCCGTCGGAATGGGGCTGGCGCAAGCAACGGTGGAATGAGCCGTTCAACCACCCGCTTTCCGAAATTCGCTACGTCGTCGTGCACCAGCTGCTGTCGCTGAAGTTGCCCACGTTGGTCGGCGCCACCTCGTACTCGGCGGGCGCGATGTTCTTTCGCACGGGCATCCTCAACGCCAGCAATGGGCAGACGCTGTGTGAAGGGCTCACCACGTTGAGCCAGAGCGGGGTCGTCGACGTGCGCGGGCGCGGGAAGACCGAAGCCGACGCGCAGAAGAACCTCGAAGGGTCGAAGGATGGCGCGCTAATCGCCACGTACATCTTTCAGACCTACGAGTTTGCGCTCGGCACGGTGTGCGCGCTGGGCGGCGCAGAGCTGTGCCGCACGACGGGTTACGCGCCGGGTCGTTAGACACCCCCGACGGTCGTTTCGACCCCCGCTTGGGCCACCATTGCCCGGGCGCCGGGTGTGGATCGACCCTTGCTCTGGTCGATTCACATGCGTGACTTCCTTCGCACTGCGGCGCGATGGCTGTTCTGGCTGTGGGCGCCTGTGCCCGTGGTCTTGATTGGCTTGCTGCTCAGTGGACATCTGCTCACGTTGCCGAAGCCTTCGACGATTCGCGTCGAGGGGGAAGGGTGGCGGGCCCTGCACGTGCTGGCGATCAAATGTGCGTGCTCGCGCGGCGTCATCGAACACCTCATCTCGCGCGGCGCCGTCAGAGGTGTGACGGAAAAGGTGGTGCTGATTGGCGAAGACCTCGCGTCGATGAAGCGGCTGCGCGCCGCGGGCTACGAGGTCGAGGCGCTGAGCTCTGCGGCGGTGAAGGCGAGGTACGGCATCGAGGGGGCCCCGCTGCTCGCGGTCGTCAATCCCCAGCAGGACCTCGTCTATTCGGGCGGCTATTCGCGGCAGGCGCGGGGCACGCCGGAAGACCTCGCCATCTTCGCGACGGTACAGGCGGGAAACGGTGCTGCATCGCTGCCGTTGTACGGCTGTGCCACCACGCGCGAGCTGCAGGCGCAGCTCGACCCGATGGGTCTCAAGTACGGCGGTGGTGAATGAAGACGCTCGAAGCCCTCGGGCAAGTTTTCCTGCCGCCCGACATTTCGCCGTTCGAACGGCGACACCTCGAGAAAATCAATCGCATCTCGCTGTTCTTCTTTCTCGCCCACGTGCCGTTGATGATGACGGTCGCTTTCCTCTGCGACACCGGAAGTCGCCGCGCCACATCTCGATGGTGTTCGGCGTCACGGCGATGAGCATGGGCGGCCTGTTGGTGCACTTCGGCGTCGCGTCGAGGCCGTCACCGCCGAGATTCGCGTTCGCAAGGCCCACACCGCTGGCATGGGCGAAGCGGCCACCGGGGTGCTTCACAACGTCGGTAACGCGCTGAACAGCGTCGGTGTGGCGGCCTCGAGCGTCGGCATCGACCCCGAGAACGAGGTGAAGATTTTCAGCCACGGGTTCACGACCCGCGTCGAAGGCCACGGCCTTCGGGCTGCACGCCTGCGCCTGTGCGGCGATGGAAATGGGCGGCACCCTGGGCTGTGACAGCCCCGGCGTCGGCAAGGGCGCCACCTTTCACGTCGATGTTCCCATCAAGAAAAACGAACCGCAGTTGGAGGCAGCATGATTCCCGCTCTTAGTTTCGAAAACCGCCGCATCCTCGTCATCGACGACAACGAAGCCATTCACACCGACTTCCGGAAAATCTTCGCGACGGAAGAAGCGGCGTCAGACCTGGATGCGATGGAAGACGAGCTCTTCGGCAGCACCACCACCAAGCGCAAGCAGGCCACGTTCGCGATCGAGTCGGCCACGCAGGGCCAGCAGGGCTACCAGATGGCGGTGCAGGCGCGCGCCGCGGGAAACCCATACTCGGTCGCCTTCGTCGACGTGCGCATGCCGCCAGGCTGGGACGGCATCGAGACGTCGTTGAAGCTGTGGTCGGCTGACCCGAGTCTGCAGATTGTGCTGTGCACCGCGTATTCGGACTATTCGTGGGACGACACGATCGAGAAGCTCGGCGCCGGTGACCGGTTCCTGATTCTGAAGAAGCCCTTCGACACGGTGGAAGTTCGTCAGCTCGCGCTCGCGCTGTCGGTGAAGTGGGCGCTGGCGCGGCAGGCGAGCCTGCGCATGGACGAGCTCGAGCAGA
>JAYUXE010001100.1:0-3080 GCA_043753165.1 Archangiaceae bacterium
TCGCTGGTCGACACCGCGCCGCGGTCTTTGAACTCGACGCTCGCGATGTACGTGCCGGCAGTGAGGTCTGTCACCGGGTCCAGCTGGTAGCGGATGCTCGCCGTCGTCCACGAGACCTTCGGGTCGTTGGGTCCGGCCTGCCGCGCGACGTTGTTCGAGGCGAAGTAGCCGCTGAGGTTCTTCGATGTCGCGTCGTTGAAGATGGCGGTGTTGAGCGGGCCCGCGAGGACTTGCATCGCATAGAGGCGCCCGAGGTTCCGGCTGCGCAGCGCGAGCCGCCCGGTCAATTCGTCGAGGTAGGCGATCGCGCGCGCGTTGAAGGACGGCACCGCATTGAGCCACGCGATCAGCTCGGCGGGGGTCGCGGCGCTGCGGTTGCCGAACGAGGTGTTGGGCGGGGTGAGGACCAGCGTGCCTTTGAGAATCGTCGACGCGGTGTCCAGCGGGCGCTTCAGGTCTTCGCCGTTGTCGATCACGACCGTCAGCGTCGTGCCGGCGTCACCGAGGTCGAATGTCGCCTGGGGCAGGGCGAGCAGCTTCGCGCGCGCCGCCGACGTCAGCACCGGGTTGCGGTTGCCGCGGGGGCCGTGAACGAAGAAGGCAGCGCCGGTGAGGCGGCCATCGCGCGGGGCGCAGTTGTCGCCGCCGTCGTACGAGACGGGCGTGGTCGGCAGACAGCCTTCCGCGCCGTCGACGTCCTGCAGCAGTGTCGTGTGGTCGAGAGAGACGCCGTTCTCTTTGACGACGAGCGTGGCGATGGGCGCTTCGCCGGCGATGTAGAAGCCGCGGGCGGGCACGTCGAGCGAGATGTCGATCACGAACTCGGGGATGTGGCGTGGGTCGGTGCGGGAAAAGTCGTGGGCCTGCTCGATGGGCGAGATGACGCCGGGCACGACGGTGCCGCTGGCGGGGTGGCAGACGCCGCAGGCGTTGTCGGTGGCCATCGCTCCGCCGCCGTGCTGGGCGCCGGTGGCGAAGTTGGTGAGGTCGTGGCACGAGCCGCAGGCCTTGCGCGAGGGCACCGTCTTCCAGTTCGCGACTTGCGGCAGCGCCCCCGGGTTGGGCACGTCGTTGTGGCACTTGGTGCAGTTCGAGAGCACGGCAGGGAAGGCGACCTTCCACCATTCGCTTTTCCGGTTGCCATAGCCCCAGATGGCGTAGCGCCCGTTGTCGGCCGCTTCGTTCACGGCGGTGTTCGGGTTGTCCCAGACGATGCCGTCGATGCCCGGGATGCTGGCGAGCTCACCGCCGGCGTGAATCTTGTGAATCATCTGCCCGAGGTCGATGGAGGCCCCGCCGTGGGGGTCGATCGCGCCGCTGAGGTGGCAGGTGGCGCAGACCTCGACGGTGAGGCGATCGCCGCCGTGGCCGTCGAATTCCTGGCCGTGGCAGGTGCGGCAGTTGGCGGTGTCGATGATGCGGCGGGTCTCGGTGACGGCCGCGCCATCGGGCACGAAGTCGAAGAAGCCGTCGGCGGTCGGGCCGCTGCTGCCGCCGAGCATCACGGCGACGCGGTGGGTGCGGTTGCGCTCGAAGGGAATCGGCTTTCCGTCGACGACCACGTTCGAGAGGTTGGTGGCGAACGTGTAGAGGTACGTGCCGTCGCCGCGGTCAGCGAGCGTGCCGTTGCTCTCGCGGTTCGGCTGGTACGCCTTCGTGCCGTCGGGGTTTGGCCAGTTGCCGCCGTCCGAGCCGGAGACCGTCTGCAGCCGGTAGATGTACGCAACCCAACGGTTGAACGCGTCGCCCGCATCGACGTCGGGGGGCATCAGCTTCACGATGTTCGCGTTCACCGTCTTGAGGCCCAGCACCGGCTTGCCCGCGGTGTCGGTGACTTTGAAGGTCACGGTCACGGCGCCCGCGGGGTTCGCGGTCGCGGCGCTGATGGAAAGGGTTGCGAGGTACTTGCCGGACTTCGCGAGCGCCGTCCGTTGCAGGAAGCCGGTGCCGTGAAACTGTTCCACGCGAAAGGCGTCGGCGTTGTTGCCGTTCGTCCCATTCGTGCCGTTGGTGAGGTTCACCATCGTGCCGTCCGAGCAGGTGATGGTCTTGCCCGCGTCGGTCGCAGCGACGGTGCACGAGCTGCCATTCGGAAGGTCGGCGACCGTGCCGTCGCTGCAGCTGACGATGCGCCCGCCGTCGCCCTTCGTGGTGATGCTGCACGAGGTGCCCGCGTCGCCGTCTTTGCCGTTCGACAGCGTCACCTTCGTGCCGTCGGTGCACGAGACGGTCAGCGTTCCGTCGCCGTTGTCGCGCGTCGAGCAGCTGCTTCCCTTCGGCCCCGCCGGCCCCGTGCAGCTGGCCAACGCAAGGCAGACCACGGGCATCAGCATTCGGGTCTGCGATCGGGTTGTCATGGGGATGAACGTCAGTTATGCAACCGCCACGCCGGCCGATGGCCAACCCTGAAGTGGCAGAAGCACGTGCAGAATCTGCGCGACCCCCGTTGCCGACGCAGCGGTTGCGGCTTCGAAGCGAGCGCCGTACGCGATTCAGACAACGTGCGGGGGCAGCCACCCACCCGATTTTTGGGTTCGGTCGCGTACACCGTGGGAATCGCCAGTGGTTTCAGCCGAATGAGAGGCACACACCCCCGGGGCACTGAGGTTGCTCTTGCCCCGGTCGAATGGCGCACTCCCGATGGCTCGCCCTGCTTGGGCTGTGCAGTTGCGTGGGCGAGATCGCGACCCCGGTTGCCGTGCCGATGGTCATCAAGCCGGTGCCGGTGGTCGAAGCGCCCGCGCCGGTGCCGAGCCCGACCGTGTTGCGCAGGCTCACCCGCGCCGAGTACCGCAACACGGTGTCCCAGATTTTCGGCGTGACGCCACCTGCAGACATCGAGCTTCCCGACGACGCGACCCTCAATAACTTCGTCACCACTGCGGGGCTGAGCCTGAGCGCCTCGCTGACGACGCGCTACCTGGACGCTGCTGCCGGAATCGGAACGCGGCTCACCCCCCGGCTCACCGCTTTGCTCGGGTGCCACGCTTCGTTGAGCGAGTCGAATTGTCTGCGCGGCTGGCTGTCAGGGCCGGGCGAGCAAATCTTCCGGCGCCCCTTCACCGAAGCCGAGCTGAACC
>JAYUXE010001101.1:0-7208 GCA_043753165.1 Archangiaceae bacterium
GGCTCGACGAACACGGGGCGGTCAGGAGCGGTCGGCACCGGCGCCGGCATCATTGCGTACGGATCCGTCTTGTCGTGGCCCGGGCGATCGCCAATCACCATTTCGCGCGTCGGCTCGGCGTGCGAGTCCATCGCGTTCACCGACACGCCCGCCGCGACCAGCGCCTCAAACGGATCTGCTGCCTGCGACTGCTCGAGCACCTTGTCGAGCTTCGACAGCGGCGGCTGAAGGGCGGTGAGCGCGACGCACAGGTGCTCGAGCTCCATCGCGATGTCCAGCGACGACGGGCGATCTTTCGGATCCGGAGCGAGCATTCGCGTCAGCAACAACCGCAGCGAGATCGGCAGCGACTGCGAGACCGCCGGCCGCCATTTGTTCGTTACCATCGCGGCGATCTTCTCGAGCGTCGAACGGCCGGGGATCCCTTCCGCGCCACTGGCGATCGAGAGGATCATGCCCAGCGCCCAGATGTCGGAAGCCATCGACGCTTCCATTCCCCGCGCGCGTTCGGGCGAGAGGAAGGGGACCAGGTGAATCAGCTGCACGAGCAGGCGTTCTTCGCCGCGGCGATCTGACAGGCGGTTCATCACCACCAGCGGCGCGTCGAACAGGACGTAGCGATCGCCACCCGGCGCAGGAACCGTCAACACCGACTCGGTTGACAGCTCTCCGTGCACGATGTCGTTCTGGTGCAGCGCCGTCAGCGCGCCCGCAATCATCGAGCCCATCGTCAACAGACCCGCAGTGTCCAGCGGGATGCGGTGCGTCAATAGCTCGCCTTCGGGAAAGTCGATTGCCACCCACGAAGAATCTTCGAGCGCGCCCGAGCCCAGGGCGCGCGGCAATACAGGGTGCACCGGAAGCTTCAGCGCCGCTGCGACGGCTTCCTTGCCCTGCGCAATCTGCGGGATCAACCGGATCGCGGTTCGCGCGCCGTCTCTGTCTTCGGCGCACATCAAAGAGCCGACGCCTGCGCAGCGCAGCGGGCCCTTCATCGTGAACCGGCCATCCAGACTTCCAGAGCTCATTTCGAGCCGACCCTTATAGGAAATCTTTGGTGAACGCATGCGGCAGCAGCTCGCCGAGCGTGTACTGCGCCTGCGCGCCATTCGTGGTCCGGCTTCGCACTTCCGTCGAAGCGGGGCCGAACTCGGCGATCACCTGCCGGCACATGCCGCACGGCGGAGTCGGCTTCTCGCTGTTCACCACGATCGCCACCGCCTTCAACGTTCTGCCTTCGACGACCATGCGCGCGATCGCACTGCGTTCGGCACACAGGGTGAGGCCATAGCTTGCGTTCTCGACGTTGCAGCCCGCGATGATCGTGCCGTCGGAACACAGCAGCGCGGCGCCGACCTGGAACTTCGAATAGTGGGCGTACGCGCGCTGGCGGGCGGCCTCGGCAGCGGCGAAAAGGGGCTCCCAGTCGATGCTCATGGCGGCACTCTACTCACGCCATGGGTCCGACACTGCAAACTGGGGAAAGCCGAAACGGTCGTTCACCGCGCGTTGGGCCTTCTGGCTGATCGCCGGGTAGCGAAGGTTGAAATCGAGGACGCCCGCGAGGTGCTCGGATTCGACGAGCGCGAGAATGCCGGCGTCCGTCACGTCTGCAGGGGTCTTGAGCTCGAGCTTTCGAATCGCGCGCGCGTGCGGCGACTGGGCCAGCGCCTCCAGCTGCGCGTCGGTGGGCGCCTCGAGCTGCAGTGTTTCCAGCGGCGGTGCCCCGGCATTTAGCTGGCTGTTCGCGGGCGGGGGCGGCTCGACAGCCACCAGCGAAGGCAGCAGCGCACCGTTCAGGGAAATTCGGTGCTCGATCGGCAGCCGCAGCAATCGCAGGCGCGGCAGGGGTTGCGTCCCGAAGATGCCGCGAAGCATCGCCGCGTTGAGCTCGTTCTGGTGCAGCTCGAGCGCGTGAAGCTGGGGCAGCCACGGCGCCTTGACGATTGCAGCCGCGCCACGATCGGAAAATCCGCACCACGCCAGCGACAGCGCGCGCAGGTTCGGCGCTTCGGCGCGGGCCAGCCGTTCGACCCCGAGCTCGCCGATGAGGTTCTCGTCGAAGCCCAGTGACTCGAGCCGCGGCAACAGGCCGGCTTCGACGAAGGTCTCGAGATCGTAGAGCGACAGATCGAGCCGGTTGAGCCGCAGGTGTTGAAGCGGCCGTGTCGCGAGCGCGGCGATGAAGCGCGCGAACCCCGGGCTGTAGCGCGCGGTGCGGGTGCGGCGAAGTTGGTACAGCTCGATCGATTCGAGCTGTGGCGCGAAGCCCGACTCGAAGAGATCCGCCAGCGCTTCCCAGTCGAGGTCCACTTCCAACAGCTCGAGCCGGCGAAGACTCGGCAGGCCGCCGGCCAACGGCTGCAGTCCCCCCGCGCTCAGGGTCGCGGCTTCGAGCTTGAGCCGCGTCAGCTGTACCAGGTTCGCTTTCAAACCCTCGACCGCCGCGTACGTGAGCATCGCGTCGCGCAGGACCAGTGAGCGCAACGGCAAAGGGCCGGCCGAGAGCAGGGCGCCCGGCTCGATGAGCCGCGCCGCTTCCTGCGGCAACAGCTCGAGGTGTTTCAGGTGTCGTAGACAACCCGCGTCGAGCAGCACCTTGCCGCTGAAGCTGTGGGGCAGTTGGCACGAGAGGCGCTGCAGCGATGCGGTGGCGGGCGAGGTCAGCAGCGCGCGAAGCTCTTCGTCTTGCGACTCGATGCTGTCGCCGTAGCGAGGGCCATTGCGCAGCTCGAGCGCGCGAACCTGCGGCAACCAGGGCAGCGCGAGCAGCGAGGTGAGGTCGGGCGAGACAGTGGTGACGTCGAGCGCGCGAATGACTTTGGCGAGCGCAAACGGCGGGGCGCGCGTCAGGGCGGCGCAGGGGCCTTCGAGGCGCGTGGGCGCCCCTGCGGTGAGGCCGACTTGAAGCGCGGCGGGAAGGTCGGCCAGGGCTCCGCTGTCACGCCACGCGCGGAAGACGGACGCCTGAATTCGGCGGCTCTCGAAGGTCGCGGCGGCCCACCGGCGTCGCCAGTGCGGCAGCTGTTCGATCGCCCGCGACAGCGCCAGGTACTCGCCGCGCACGTCGCCCGCCTGCACGAGCTCGTCGGCGAACACCGACAGGGCCGTGTCGTCGTCTTGCAGCGCGGCGAAGCGATCGAGCACCTCGAGATTATGCCCTGGTCGCGCGCAGCTCGAGCCGCACGTAGTCGAGAGAAAAAGCGGGGGCAGAACGCCGCACCACCTCGTCGAGGAACTGCTGCCCGAGGTCGGGCGGCAGCAGCGCGAGCGCGTGGCGAAGCACGACGGTCGAGATGAACGCGCGGAAACCATCGGCCGACTTGAATGGGGTCGGGGCGTCCTTGAGCCACGCCTTCGCCTCGACGAAGCCCGCCGCAGCCAGGCGCGGCAGCTCATCCTTCGGGTCGGCGAAGTACGTCGGGTACGCGAAGCCACCGACGAAGTCCGAGTACGGCGCGGTGTTCGCGACCTCACCCGCGAGCTTCAGAAAGCCCTGCAGGTTTCCGAGCCCGCCGCACTGCGCATGAAGCCGGCCGCCGGGTTTCAGAAGTCCCGCGAGCCCTTTGAAGAGCGCGTCGTGGTCGTGCACCCAGTGGAACGTGGCGGTGCTGAAGACGACATCGGCGTCCAGCGACATCGTGAGGTTCCCCAGGTCGACCGCGTGCAGCGCGACGTTGGGCCCGAGCTCTGCGCGCGCCTTCCCGAGCATCGGCTCGGACAGGTCGAGGGCCGTCACTTTTCCGCGCGGCACACGCTGCATCAGGTGCGCAGTCAGCCGGCCCGTGCCGCACCCCGCATCGACGACGTGCTCGTCGCCATTCAGCTGCAGATTCGACATCACCTCGAGGCCCCAACGAAGCTGCGGCTCGGACACCTTGTGGTAGCTCTCGGCATTCCAGTCGACGGTGGCCATGGCACTTCTCATCTCAGACTTCGGCGCCGCTTGCCTGCTAATTAGCGGGCCATGTCACCTCCGCTGAAAGTCCTTCTTCTCGAGAACATCCACAAAGTCGCCGAAGACCAGCTGAAGTCGGAAGGCTTCGACGTCACCCGTATCGACACGTCGATGAAGGAAGACGAGCTGGTGAAGCGGGTGCAGGGCGTGCAGCTGTTGGGGATTCGCAGCAAGACGCAGATCACCCCGCGGGTGTTGGACGCGGCGAAGGACCTGCTGGCGATTGGGGCCTTCTGCATCGGCACGAACCAGGTCGCGCTCGAGCCCGCGATGAAGAAGGGCATCAGCGTGTTCAACGCGCCGTTCTCGAACACCCGCAGCGTGGCCGAGCTCGTGATTGCGGAAATCGTGATGCTGTCGCGGCAGCTGGGCGATCGCATTCGCGAGATGCACCAGGGCAAGTGGCGGAAGCTCGCGACCGGAGCCCACGAGGTTCGCGGCAAGACGCTGGGCGTCGTCGGCTACGGCCACATCGGCACGCAGGTCGGAATCCTGGCCGAGTTCTTCGGGATGCGCGTCATCTACTACGACGTCGCCACCAAGCTTCCGCTGGGCAACTGCTCGCCCGTCGCGACGCTCGACCAGCTGCTGCAGATGTCGGACTTCGTGACGCTGCACGTGCCCGAGACGGCGCAGACCAAGGGGATGATCGGCGAAGCGCAGCTGAAGCGGATGAAGCTCGGCGCGTTTCTGTTGAACAACGCGCGCGGCACGGTGGTCGACATCGACGCGCTCGCGGTGGCGCTGAAAGCAGGGCATCTGGGTGGGGCCGCCGTCGACGTGTATCCCGACGAGCCAGAGGCGAACTCGTCGGAAGGGTTCGTGTCGGCACTGCAGGGAATGCCGAACACGATCCTCACCCCGCACATCGGTGGCTCGACGCTCGAGGCGCAGGAAGCGATCGGCCGCGAAGTCGCGACGAGCCTGACGAAGTTCGCGCGCAGCGGCACGACGCTGGGCAGCGTAAATTTTCCCGGCGTCGAGCTGCTTCGCACCGGCGGCACGCACCGCCTCGTCAACGTCCACCACAACGTGCCCGGCGTGCTTCGCGACGTGAACAAGCTCGTGTCGGATCAGAACGCGAACATCCACGCCCAGGTGCTCAGCACGAACGCGGACATCGGGTACCTGGTGATGGATCTCGACAACCATGTGAACGAGGAAGTGGTCGACGCGATGCGGAAGCTGTCGTCGACCATCGTCGCGCGCGCGATCTAGTCGAACGTCGAAGGTTGTCGCTTCAGCGTTGCGGCCGGTATGATGACCGGTATGACTACCGTCAAAATTGCGGTGAGCCTTCCCGCCGAGGCAGTGAAAGGCGCGCGCCGGGCGGTGAAGAAGGGGCAGGCCGCCAGCGTCAGCGCCTATGTCGCGGCGGCAATCAAGCAGAAGGCAATGAGTGATGATCTCGAAGAGCTCCTCGCGGAGTTGCTCGAGGAATCAGGTGGCCCTTCGACCGCTGCCGAACGACGCGAAGCCAATCGCATCCTCGATGGCTCGCGAACGAAGCGATGAGCGTGACTCTGGACGCGGGGGCCCTCATCGCCCTCGAGCGGGGCGACCGACGATTGCTGGTTCTCGTGGACGAAGCGAGGAAGCGTGGCCTGCCCATCGCGATACCGGCGGGAGTGGTCGCACAAGTTTGGCGCGACGGGCGAACCCAGGTCGCGCTGGCACGTCTCCTTTCTTCAAGTCTGATCGAGATTGAACCACTGGACGACGCGAGCGCTCGTGCGGCGGGCGTGCTGTGTGGCGCGAGCGGGACTTCGGACGTCATCGACGCTTCGGTCGTACTTTGCGCCCGGCGCCGAGGCCACAGTGTGGTGACTTCAGACCCCGACGACCTCGAGCGATTGGACGGAAATCTGACGCTGGTCAGGGTGTAAGCACTTTGCCGGGGTTCAGGATCCCGTTCGGATCGAGCACCGCCTTCAACGCCTTCATGATCGCGATCTCGGCCGGCGACCGCGTGTGGCCGAGCCAGTCTTTCTTGAGCAGCCCGATGCCGTGCTCTGCGCTGACGCTGCCCAGGTGTGAGCGGACGAGATTAAACATCGCGCCGTCGACGTCGTGCGTGCGGGCGAAGAACGTGCCCTTGTCCATCGCGTCGGGCTTCATGATGTTCACGTGCAGGTTGCCGTCGCCGATGTGACCGAAGAGGCAGAGCTCCCAGTCGGCGTAGCGTTGGGCCAGCAGCGTCTCGAGCCCGCCACAGAACGCATGCAACCGCGAGATGGGCAGCGCGATGTCGTTCTTGTGCGGCAGCCCCGTCGCGCTCAGCGATTCCGAGATGGCTTCGCGGTACGTCCAAAGCTCTTTCTGCTGTTCCGCGTTCTGCGCGAGCGTGCCGTCGGTGACGAGCCCCGCGTCGAACAGCGACTGCAGCCAATCGTCCAGCGCGCCATCGACCTGTTCCACCTCGAGCAGCACGTAGTGCGACGACGGCGCTTCGAACGGGGCCTTCAGCTTCCGGTGCTTCGTCACGCGCGCGAGGCACTTGTCGGTGAAGAACTCGTACGCCATCACGGTGAAGGGGCCAGACCGCGCGCGCTCGAAGAGCTTCAAGACGGATTCGAGCGAGGGCAGGGCAAGCAGCAGCACCTCGACCTTCGCCGGCAGCCGCGTGAGCTTCAGCGTGGCCTCGGTGATGACGCCCAGGATTCCTTCGCTGCCGATGAACAACTGGCGCAGGTCGATGCCGGTATTGTTCTTCTCGAGCGCTCCATTGAGCTCGAGCACCTCGCCGCTGGCGAGCACCACCTGCAGGCCGAGCACCCACTGGCGGGTGAGGCCGTACCGGATGACGCGCACGCCGCCCGCGTTCGTCGCGATGTTGCCGCCCGCCTGGCTGCTGCCCTTCGACGCGAAGTCGACGGGCCAGAAGAGACCTTGCGTCGCGCAGTGCTGATGAACCGCTTCGGTGATCGCGCCGGCCTGGATGCGCACCGTCTGGCCCAGGGTGTCGATCGCGTCCATGCGGCGCATGCGTTCGAGCGAAAGGACGAGCTCGCCATTGGTGGCCATCGCTCCGCCGGCGAGGCCGGTGCGGCCGCCTGACGGAACCACCGGAATCTTGTTCGCGTTGCAGTGGCGGAGCAGCCGCGCGACTTCGTCCGTCGTGCGCGGGCGGCAGATCAGCGAAGGGCGGGGCGGGTAGACCTTCGTCCAGTCGCGACCGTACGTCTCGAGGTCAGACGGGTCGGAGGACGCGAAGTCGGCGGAGAAGTCGGAAGGAAGCTGCATGCGGCGC
>JAYUXE010001102.1:0-7206 GCA_043753165.1 Archangiaceae bacterium
GCGCCCATGCCGATGGTCGGCATGATGGCGTGCGCCGCATCGCCGATGAGGACGAGGTTGCAATCATTCGAGCAGGGCGTTTCTAGAGGGTCGGTGTCTCGCATCGCCCAGAGGTAAATCTTGTAGCGGTTCCAGTCGGGAATCAGGTCGAGCGCCTTGACCCACATGCCGTCGTAGATGTCGGTGTCGCGCATCAGCGCAACTGCGATTCGCTTCTTGAGCTTGGCGGGGATGTTCTTCCATTCGCCGCTCGCACCGTGTTCCCGCCACAGCTTCTCTTTCGTCTGATGGTCGAAGCCGATACCCAGCGCCAACCTTCCGTGGCCCATCGGGAACATGGTGAGGGTACTGAAGTGACCCATCACCAATTCGCTGCGACCGGAATCGGCGTGGCCAATGAATCCTGCCGGCGCGGTCTTCTGGGTTCCTTCGACCAGCATGTAGATGCAAGAAAAGCCGCGATCGTGAATCGCGGCATGGTTCGGGAAAACGGACTTGCGCGCGACCGAGTTCACGCCATCGCAGGCCACCAGCAAGTCGAAGGTCTGCGAGAATGGCAAGCCGTCGAAGGTTCCCTGCGCCGTGACACAGCGGTCGCCCGAAGCCGCAATGTCAGTGACGACATGCCGACGCTCGATCCGGTTGGTTTGTAAAAGCGCTGCGAGGTCAGCCAGAAATTACTGACGCACGACAATTCGGGTGTACTTCGAGTCGAAGGTGATTGACCGAAAACGTCGACCCGTGCGGGCGTTGAAGAACGCGAGCTCGGTTCCTGCGTTGGCACGTGCGCACGCTTTCTCGAGTTGGCCGATGCGTTCCAAGGCGCGGCACGCACGCGCCTGAATGCCGTATTCGACTCCGGGGTAGTCGTTCTCGTCCGTATTTCGATCGAGCAGGGTGACTCGGGCTCGCCCCGGTGTCGTTGCGCTCGAATCCATGACGTCAGAGGTCATGGACACGGCCGCGGCAGGGCGCCCTCAGTGAATGTTCAGCTGGTACTCGGCCATCGGGAACTGGGTCTCGCGCTGCTGCAACATCGCCCGCGCGACCGCGCTCAAGCCCGACGCCGGAGCGATGACCTGGCGCAGCCCCGACACTTCCATCGCGTGCGAGATGGCCTTGTTCAGCATCTGCGCCGCCGGGTCGTCTTCTTCGTCGCCCGCGAGCAGCTGCTGCACGAACGTCGTCTTCTTCTCGTACGAGACGAGCTTCACCGTGTCGCCCGCGGGCAGGTTCGCCTTTTCTTTGCCGAGCGCGATCGCCGCTTCGAAGCCGCCGAGCTTGTCGACGAGCCCGTTGGTGACTGCGACCTTGCCGAGCCACGTGCGGCCCTGTGCGACTTCTTCCAGCTCGGCGTGGGTGCGCTTGCGGCCCTGCGCGGCGAGCTCGACGAACCGGTCGTACGAAACTTTGAGCGCGGTATCGAAGACCTTCGCTTCGGCCTCGTTCATCGGGCGGCTGCCGTTCATCGCGTCGGCGTGCTCGCCGCGGTTGAAGACCTCGGGGTTCAAGTCGAGCTTCTCGTAGGTGCCCTTCAGGTTGGGGACGACGCTCCAGATGCCGATGCTGCCGGTGTACGTGGACGGTTGCGCGACGATGGCGGTCGCGTCCATCGAGACCCAGTAGCCACCGCTGGCGGCCATGTCGCCCATCGAGACGATGATGGGCTTCTTCTCGCGAAGGCGGGCAACTTCGCGACGAACGAGGTCGCAGCCAAGGCCTGCTCCGCCGGGGGAATCGACGCGGAAGATGATTGCCTTCACCTTGTCGTCGTCGGCGGCCTTGCGCATTGCTTCGATGATGGGCGTCGAGCCCTGCGAGTCATCGCCGCTGAACGGGTCGACACCGCCCTTTCCGGCGACGACGAGGCCCTGAGAATAGACGAGCGCGAACGTGTGCTTCGCATCGGCGAGGCCCGCGTCACCGAAGCTGACCTTGCGGTACTTCGTGGCGCTGACGAACTCGACCTTGTCCTTGTCACCGAGCTTCATCCGCTTCTTCAGGTTCGCTTCGACTTCGTCCCAGTACGCGACGCCGTCGATCAGCTTCTTCTCGACCGCCCATTCGGCGCGGGGCACCGGGTTGGCAATCATCGCCTTGAGCTCGTCGGTGGTGAGCTTGCGCGCGCTGGCGACGCCGTCGAGGAAGAGGCCGTACTGCGTGTCGAGCGTGGAGTTGATCATCTCCTTCACGGGCTCGGTCAGCGCCTTGCGGCCGAACGTCTCACCCGACACCGACTTGTATTTCCCATAGCGGAAGTACTGCACCTCGATGCCGAGCTTCTCGAGCAGGCCGGGGTAGTGCATCACGTCGGACGAGAAGCCGTTGAACTCGAAGAAGCTGTCGGGCGCCATCAGGATTTCGTCGGCCGGCAGCGCGAGCGAGTACGACTTCTCGTCGAGGAACTCGGAGTACGCGATGACGAACTTGCCCGACTTCTTGAACTCGGTGAGCGCGTCTTTGAGCTCTTCCACTTTCGCCCAGCCGATGGCCGGCATTTCGAGGCGCAGCACGACGCCCTTGATGCGTTTGTCGACGGCGGCCTTCTTCAGGTTGTCGAGGTGGTCGCGAATCGTCATCGGCTTCTTGCCGAAGATTTCACTGATGTCGTCGGCGGCGGCGCGTTCAGGAATCGCTCCGTCGATGGTCATCTTGAGGACGCCGTTGCTCGGCAGCGACGTGCCGCCACCCGCGACGGCGGCGATGACGGTGAAGAGAATGCAGCCGAACACCGGCGCGCCGAGCACGAGCCACAACACCCAGTTGCGCTTCTTCGGGGCCGGAGGCGGCGGCTTTGCCGGCACATAACCAGAGGCGTCAGGCGGGGCGGGAGGCTGGGGGGTCATGCCCCGCTGGTTAACCCCAGAACCGCTGCGCGGCAACGGTGTACGCGCTCTCTCGTCAATTGATCTCGCCAGCGACGCACGCGCCGTTGCTGCAGAACAACGGCGAGCAGCACTGCGAAGAATCAGTGCATGCGCCGCACTTGCCGGCGTTGCACGCCTGGTTTCCGCAGTCACGGCACGACCCGCAGCCCGCCGCCCCGCCATCGAACACCGGCAGCGGCAACGTGCCGCAGAGCTCGCCCGCGTTGAGCACGGCCTTGTCGTAATGCAGGTTCAGCGCGCTGGACGCCGAAAGCGAGCCACAGAACACCGAGCCGTAGACGGTGTAGGCGCCGCTGGTCGTGAATGAAGACTTCGGCAGGTAGAAGTTCCCCGCGATGGTGCCTCCGGTCGACGTCGAGAAGTCTCCGCCGATGTAGAAGCGGGACTGGGCGGGGGCATCGGCCGCTCCGAATCGAACCGCGCCCGAGGTGCTGACGCCACCTCCGATGAAGACGTCGAGCTCAGCCGCGGTGTCGACGAAGAACGCCAGGTCCTGGCTCACGTTCACGTTGTCCTCGATGAAGACTGCCGTCCGCCCGTGTACCGCGATGGTGACCGGCGCGTTCGCCGTGACAGCTTTGAGGAAGTAACGACCACACGGCAGGTCCAGCCGAATCGGCCCCGTCGTGCCGCTGCCCGTCAGCACATTCGGGTCGAGCCCAATCGTTGCGTTGTCATTGACGGCCTTGCCCTGCGCGATGACGGACTTGATGTTGATCAGCTGCGCCGGGTCGCAATCACACGGAACCGGCACCGTCACCGGCCCGCGCACCACTCCGCCCGTTGCCGAGGCCGTCGGCCCCACCAGCGACGCCGCCGGCACGAAGAGCTTCCCGGCGATCGCGAGCCCCGAGACATCGCCCGTGACGAACGCATCGCGATCGATCGCCGTGCCACCGCCGATGGCGTTGCCGTCGACGTGCAGTTCCTGCTTCACGCGGGCCGCCATCGCTTCCGTGAGCCCGCCCTTGAGCCACAGCGAGCCGCCGATGTTGAACGCCGCCGAGCTCGAGTAGTTGCCATTGGCCCCGACGCTGCCACCGATGCCGCCGTCGACGGGGCCCAGGTTGCTCGAGAAGCCGTCGGTGTTGATCGCCGCGCTCGTCGTGATTCCCGAGCACGAGCACAGGGCCCAGCGAAAAGTGACCTGCGCGATCGTGCCGGCACACACCTGCGGCCCTGCCTCGGGGCCCACGAACACCGGTGGGCCGCCTGCCGCACAATTCGCCGGCCCGCCGCCATCGAGCACCACCGACTTCACGCACGTACCACCCGAGCAGCCCTGCCCCGAGGGACACGCGGCCGTCGCCGTGCACGCGCCGCAGTACGTGTTGCTCGACTTCAAATCCACGCATCGCCCGTTGCAGGCCGTCAGGCTCGCCGGGCACGCCGCCGCCGGCTGGCAGCTGCCGCCGGTGCAGACTTGTGCGCCTGCGCACGCGCGGCCACACGCGCCACAGTTCGCCGGGTCATTCACCGTCGGAATGCACGCGCCGTTGCACCGCGTGGCGTACTGCCCGCAGCTGGCCGTGCCGCCGCCGCCGCCGGTCGCGCCGGTTCCTCCGCCCGCACCGCCATCGACTTCGGTGGGAGCCACCCCACAGGTGCAGGAGGCTGCGAATACCACCACTGCCACGACGAGAAGCGAGCGCATGGCGCCACGTCCTAGTACGCGCTCAGTTCCGAAGGCACTCTGGTTTGCCGCGATACCGTTCTTTGAACGGCACGTAGACCATGCACGACTTGTCGCCGTCGGTCTCTTCACAGACGGTCTGGCAGGTGCCGTAGACGTCTTTGTGTTTGCGAACCAGCGCCTGGCCGGTGCGGGTATCGACGACGCGGTTGTACGTCTCGCCGCTTTTGTCGTCGCCGTCTTCACCCAGCGAATGGATGCTGCTGACGACGCCCTTCACCGTGCCCTTCGCCCACATGCCCTGCTTCTTCGCCATCGCGTCTTTCTGAATCTTCAAGAGCTCGGGGTCGGGGGTGAGGCCTTCGACCGCGTAGACCATCGCGTGCCCGGTGCGAACCATCTCTTTCGCGGCTTCGGGGCAGTCGATCAACAAGCGCTTGTAGCCGTCGAGCTTGCCGTCGGTGGTGCACACCCATTCCTGGCTGGCCGCGACCGTCGAGCTGTTCTTCGCGAGGTCGTACAGCTCGCGCGGCGTCCACGTGCCCCACGAGTGCACCGGGCCGAACGCCTCGAGCGTGTTGTAGCGCTGCAGCCGCGTGCCATGGCCTTTGAACGGGCCCGACTTGATTTTGAAGCTGTCGCCGTCCGTCCACACGACGTCAATCTTCTCGTCGTTCAACGTCAGCATCGCCTTCATGTCGTGCTTGTCAGGGTTCGGCTTCTTGTCCTTCTTGCTGCGCGCATCGGCCGACACTGCAGCCAACAGCACGCAGAGGGCGAGACGGCGATTCATGTCAGGCCTTCGGCAGCGTGACGCCCTTCTGGCCCTGGTATTTGCCGCCGCGGTCTTTGTAGCTGGTCTCGCAGGGCTCGTCGGACTCGAAGAACAGCATCTGGGCCACGCCTTCGTTGGCGTAGATGCGCGCCGGCAGCGGCGTCGTATTCGAGAACTCGAGCGTCACGTGGCCTTCCCATTCGGGCTCCAACGGCGTGACGTTGACGATGATTCCGCAGCGCGCGTACGTCGACTTGCCGAGGCAGATGACGAGCACGTTGCGGGGAATCTTGAAGTACTCGACGGTGCGGGCGAGCGCGAACGAGTTGGGCGGGATGATGCACTCGTTGGCCTTGCGGTCGACGAAGCTGTGCGGGTCGAAGGTCTTCGGGTCGACGATGGTCGAGTTGATGTTCGTGAAAATCTTGAACTCGTCCGAGCAGCGCACGTCGTAGCCGTAGCTGCTGGTGCCGTAGCTGATCGCCTTGACGCCGGCGGTGTTGCTGTCGCGCACCTGCTGCGGTTGGAACGGGGAAATCATTTCGTGTTCCTGCGCCATCCTGCGAATCCACTTGTCGGATTTGATCGTCATCTTAAAAAGAGACCATGGCCCAAACCTCCCCCGCGCGCATTGGAATCCTGACCGCGTCCGACCGCGCCAGCCAGGGCGTCTACGAAGACCTCTCGGGCAAAGCGATCGAACAGGTGCTCAGCGATTACCTCTCGTCTCATTGGGAAAAGGTCTACCGGCTGGTCGCCGACGACCAGCCCACGCTCGAAAAGACCCTGGTCGAGCTCTGCGACGAACAGGGCTGCGCGCTGGTGGTGACCACCGGAGGAACCGGCCCTGCGCTGCGCGACGTCACGCCCGAAGCGACCGAGGCGGTGTGTCAGAAGATGATGCCGGGCTTCGGCGAATTGATGCGCGCCGTGTCGCTGAAGGTCGTGCCCACCGCCATCCTCTCGCGCCAGACCGCCGGCATCCGCGGCAAGTCGTTGATCATCAACCTGCCTGGGAAACCGAATTCCATCCGCGAATGTCTCGAGGCCGTCTTTCCTGCCATTCCCTATTGCATCGACCTGCTCGGAGGCCCGTTTTTGACCGCCAAAGACACAGCACCGAAAGTCTTTCGCCCGAAGCAGAAGTGAGGTTTATCAGCGCGCATGAATGAAGCTGAAATGAAGGCTGAGCTCGAACGGCTCAAGGCCGAAAACGAGTCGTTGAAGGCGCGCACCAGCAAAGGCATCTCGCTCAAGGTTTCCGAGAAGGGCGGCGTGTCCGTCTACGGCATGGGCCGCTTCCCCATCACCCTCTACAAAGAACAGTGGATCAAGCTGCTCGACATGGCCGACGACCTGCGCCGGTTCATCGAAGAAAACGCCAGCAAGCTCAAAACCAAAGAGTAGGCGGCCATGGCCAACGACACGTCAGACGCCCCGACGACGGGCGACAAAATCCGCTACCAGGTCGATCGCTTCCTCTCGTGGAGCCCCCTGGCGCGTTTCCTCGGCCTCTTCGGCATCTCGTTCATTCTCGTCTCGGTCGCGGCCACGTTGAGCATGTTCGTGCTGCCCAACGACCCCGAGAAGCCGCACGATTTCCTCGAGCAGATGTGGTGGGCGCTGACCCGCGTTGCCGACGCCGGCACGATGGGCGACGACACCGGCACGGCGGTGCGCGCCGTCGCCATCTTCTCGACGCTGTCGGGCGTTTTCGTCGTCGCGTTGCTCATCGGCCTCGTCAGCTCGACCATCGGCGACAAGCTCGACGACCTTCGCAAAGGCAACAGCCCCGTCATCGACGAAGGCCACACGCTGATTCTCGGTTGGGGCGAGAAGGTCTACGCGATTCTGCGCGAGCTGCGCGAGGCGAACTCGAACCAGAAGCACGCCGCCGTCATCATCTTGTC
>JAYUXE010001103.1:0-3077 GCA_043753165.1 Archangiaceae bacterium
TTCACCCCCGAAGACCTCGAGAAGATCGAGAAGCTCGCCAACGAGATCATCAAGGCCGACCTGCCGTTTCGCCGCGAAGAAGTCTCGATGGCCGATGCGATCGCCCTGTTCGAAAAGATGGGCGAGAAGTTCAAGGTCGAGATCGTCAACGACATCGCCGCGAAGGGCGCGAAGACCCTGACCCTGTACCGCCACGGCGACTGGGTCGACTTCTGCCTCGGGCCCCACGCTCCGTCGACCGGGCGCGTCGGCGTCATCAAGCTGCTCTCGAGCTCGGGTGCCTACTGGCGCGGCGATCACCGCAACCCGATGCTTCAGCGCATCTACGGCACCGCCTTCTTCGATCAGAAGGCGCTCGATGCCTGGAACAAGCAGCGCGAAGAGGCTTCCAAACGCGACCACCGCAAGCTCGGCAAAGAGCTCGACCTCTTCCACTTCCACCACTTCGCGCCGGGCTCCGCGTTCTGGACCGCGAAGGGCACCAGCATCTACACGAACCTGTCGGGCTTCATGCGCAAGCTGCTACTCGACAACGGCTACCAGGAAATCAAGACCCCACTGCTCTTCAACAAGGACCTCTGGGAAATCTCGGGCCACTGGGGAAAATACAAAGACAACATGTTCCTCGTGCAGGACAGCGAGACCCAGGAACACGACTTCTCGCTCAAGCCGATGAACTGCCCGTCGCACCACCTGTTCTACGGCTTCAAGAAACACAGCTACCGCGACTTGCCCCTGCGCTTTCACACCCAGGACGTGCTGCATCGCAACGAGGCAGCCGGCTCGCTGGGCGGCCTGACCCGCGTGCGCCAGTTCGCGCAGGACGACGCGCACATCTACTGCACCGAAGAACAAGTGGCCGACGAGGTGAAGCACTTCGTCCGCCTGCTCGATCACGTGTACGGCGTGTTCGGCCTCAAATACACCGCGAAGTTCGCGACCCGCCCGGCGCAGCGCATCGGCGATGACGCGATGTGGGATCGCGCCGAGGCCTCACTCAAAGCCGCGCTCGACTCGCTGGGCCTCGCGTACGAATTCAAGCCGGGCGATGGCGCGTTCTACGGCCCCAAGATCGACTTCGACGTGTCCGACAGCATCGGCCGCAAGTGGCAGCTGGGCACCATTCAGCTCGACCACGCGGCTCCCGGCGCTGATCGCTTCGACCTCACCTACGTCAGCGCCAACAACGATCTGCAGCGGCCCGTCGTCCTGCACCGCGTGATCTACGGCAGCTTCGAACGCTTCATCGCGATTCTCGTCGAGCACTTCGCGGGGGCGTTTCCGGTGTGGCTCGCTCCGGTTCAGGTTGCGCTGGTCACCATCAGCGACAAGCAGCTCGACTACGCGCGGCAGGTGCAGAGCAAGCTCCAGGCGCGCGGCTTCCGCGTCGAGCTCGACGATCGCGGGATGACGATGCAGGCGAAGATCGCGATCGCCCAGACCCAGAAGATCCCATTCACCCTCGTCATCGGGGACAAAGAGAAAGAGACCAACGCGGTCGCTCCGCGGCGGTACGGGGGCGAAGGGCTGAAGGCGATGCCGCTGGATGAGTTCGTCGCGCTGCTCGAGAAAGAGGCCGCGTGGCAGCTGCTTCCCCCTGCTTGATTTGTGAAATTCCGGCCACTAGGTTCCGCGCCGTTCATTGATTCCGCAATCGGTTTTCCACCCCGCCGCACCCAGGACACTTCAAATGACCTCCAAGGACATCCTCGAGACTGAGATCCCCGCGCTGCTCAAAGAGAAGCCCGAGCTCGCGAAAGATCTGAACGCTGTCGTTCACTTCGTCGTCAGCGGCGACGGTGGCGGCACCTGGACGCTCGACACCACGAAGGACTCCGACTGGGTCAGCACCGGCGCGAACGGCACCCCCAAGATGACGATCAGCGTTTCGAACGAAGACTTCGTGAAGATTCGCGCGAAGCAGATGAACGCGCAGATGGCCGCCATGCAGGGCAAGCTCAAGTTCAAGCCGATGGACATGGGCCTCGCCATGAAGCTCGCGAAGCTGCTGAGCTGAATTTTCTTCCCCACGCCGCCCGGCTTCGGTCGGGGTGACTGGGGTTCGATGTTGCGGCGCGCGCTCGAACAGGGCCGCGCCGTTTTTCTTGGGAGCCACCCATGGCGCTGCCGCTCGAAGGTTTGAAGGTGCTGGATCTGTCGCGGCTGTTGCCCGGCCCGTACGCGACGCTCGTGCTCGCCGACCTCGGAGCGACCGTCGACAAGCTCGAAGACCCCAACGGCGGCGACTACATCCGTTCGATGGGCCCGGGCAAAGGCGATGACAGCGCGCTCTTCCTCGGGCTCAACCGCAACAAACGGTCGGCGACGCTGGACCTCAAGAGCGCAGACGGGCCGGCGACGTTGAAGCGGCTGGTGAAGCAATACGACGTGCTGGTCGAGAGCTTCCGGCCGGGCGTGATGGACAAGCTGGGCGTCGGCTACGAGGCGCTGAAGGCCGAGAACCCGCGCCTCGTGTACTGCGCGATCACCGGCTACGGGCAGACCGGCCCTGACCGCCTCAAGGCCGGGCACGACCTCAACTACATCGCGCGATCCGGAGCTCTCGCTTACGGCGGTGACGCGGGTGGGGCGCCCGCCTTTCCTGGAATTCAGGTCGGCGACATCGGCGGCGGCAGCCTGTTCGCGCTGGTCGGAATTCTCGCCGCGCTTCACGAACGGCAGCGCACGGGGCTCGGCCGCCTGGTCGACGTGTCGATGACGGACGGGTCGGTGGCCTTCCTCCACATGCACCTCGCCGCCCGGCTCGCGATGGGCACGGATTCGCAGCCGCTGCAGCGCGGCACCGAGACGCTGAATGGCGGGCTGCCCTGCTACGGCGTGTACCGCTGCGCCGACGGCAAGTACCTCGCTGTCGGGTCGCTGGAGCCCAAGTTCTTTCAGGGTGTGTGCGCGGCCATCGGCCGGCCCGAGCTGTTCGACGGCGCGTACGAGCTCGGCGGTGAGGCCGCAAAGGTGCGGACGAAGCTCGAGGCCGTGTTCGCCGCGAAGACGCGCGACGAATGGGTGGGGGTCTTCGGTGCGCTCGATGTCTGCGTCGAGCCCGTGCTGGAAGGGGA
>JAYUXE010001104.1:0-3077 GCA_043753165.1 Archangiaceae bacterium
GTCTTCCGCTCGCTGTGCAGCTGGTTGAAACTGATTTTTCCCGACGAATCATTCGCCGAGTAGACCTTCACCGGGATGTTCACCAACCCGAAGCTGATCACCCCTGAACCCATTGCTCGCGCGCTCATGGGGCCACGGTAGATCCAACCAGCGATGCCTGCCAAAAACACTTCGGTGCGCGTCGAAGACATCGAGCTACAGCTGTGCGAGCCGCGCACCAGCGCCTTCACGAAGAAGGGCTGGCTCTGGGAGCTCAAGCTCGACGGCTTCCGCTGCCTGGCCGTGCGCGACGCACAGAAGTCACGCCTCGTCTTCCGCCGCGGCCGCGATGCCGCCGACAAGTTCATCGAGGTAGCCGACGCCGTCGCCGCGCTGCCCGTCACCGACTTCATCCTCGACGGCGAGCTCGTCATCCAGGACGCCGAAGGAAAACCCATCTTCCAGAAGCTGCTCGAACGGTCGACGCTGACCAGCGCCCGCGAGATTCGCTTCATGGCCGAGACGTCGCCCGCCGTGTACTTCGCGTTCGACCTGCTGCGCCTCGATGGGCGCGACCTTCGCCACTTGCCGCTGTCCGACCGCAAGGCCCTGCTGCTGCAGCTGCTGCCGAAGACGGGCCGCATTCTTCCCGTCGATCACATCGACGAGCAGGGTGAGGCGCTGCTCGAGGCGGTGCGCGCGAAAGGCCTCGAAGGCATCGTCGGAAAACGTGCCGACCAACCGCACCGCCCCGGCCGTGGCCCCGACTGGGTAAAGGTCGCGTTCACCGCCATCTGCGACTTCGCCGTCGTCGGCTACGCGGAAGCCTTCGGAGCGCTGCACCTCGCCGTCCACGATGGGCAGGGCTTCGTCTACGCCGGCAAGGTCGGCGCTGGCTTCGGGCCGAAGCAACAGAAAGCCGTCCGCGCCGAACTCACCGCCGCGAAGCGCGACACGCCGCCGTGCCGTGGCCCGCTGACGGACGACAAAGACGTGGTGTGGACGGAGCCGATTCTCGCCGTCGAGGTTCGCTACAAGAATTGGCCGGTCGGCCTTTCGCCGCGCGAGCCCGTGCTGCTGCGCTTTCGCCCCGACAAACGGCCAGAAGAGTGCGTGCCGCCCGAAGGCGTGGTCGCCCGTTCCGCGATCCCGCCGCCCTTCGTCACGCTCACCAACCCGCAGAAAGTCTATTTCCCCGACGAAGGCATCACGAAGAAGGAAGTCTTCGACTACTACCGCGCCGTCTCGCCCTGGCTCTTGCCGTACCTCAAAGACCGCCCGCTGATGATGACGCGCCACCCCGACGGCATCACCGGGAAGAGCTTCTTCCAGAAGTCACGGCCCCCGAAAGGAGCCCCCGACTGGCTTCGCACCACGCCCGTTCACAACGAGGAAGAGAACCGCGACCTCGAGCAGATCGTCTGTGATGACCTGAAGACGCTCGAATGGGTCGCCAACATGGGGACGCTGCCCCTGCACCTGCCCGCGGGCCGGCTGCCTGACATCACCAGGGCCGACTGGTGCGTGGTCGACTTCGACCCGAAGAAGGCGCCGTTCGCGCACGTGATCACCCTCGCCCACACGCTGCGGAAGATCTGCGAGAAGGCGGGCCTGCCTTCGTTTCCGAAGACCACCGGCTCGTCGGGGCTCCATGTGATGATTCCGCTGGGCGCTCAGGTCGAACACGGGTTCGCCGTACAGTTGGCCGAGATGCTCGCGCAGATGATCGAGACCCAGCACCCCGACATTTCCACCACCGAACGCGTCGTCAGCAAGCGCGGCGACCGCGTCTACCTGGACTGTTACCAGAACGGGAACAGCAAGCTCATCGCGGGGCCGTTCTGCGTGCGCGCGAAGCCGGGCGCCCCGGTGTCGATGCCGTTGACGTGGCCGGAAGTGAAGAAGGGCCTCAGCCCCACGCAGTTCACGATTCACAACGCGATCGCCCGCCTCGAAGCGCGCGGCGACCCGATGGCCCCTCTGCTCACCCTGAAACCAGCGCTGCAGGAAGCGCTGGGGAGACTGCTCAAGTGACTCGCCCGTTGCTTCTCGCCGCCGCCAGCGCGCTGCTCGCCTGTGGCCCCATCGACACCAGCCCCGATGCAGGCCGCGACGGTGGCGACGGCGGGCCCCCCGATGCCAGCATGGGCCTGCCCGTCACGTGCGAGAGCATGGTCAGGTGGACGAAAGGAAATACGGGCGCCGAAGACATGAACCCGGGCCTCGCCTGCCGCGCTTGCCACCTCGGCCAGAACTTCATGGGCCAGAATCCGGCGCTCCAAGCGAATCAGCAGTGGGCGATGTTCTTCATGGGCACCGTCTACGGCGACTTCAACGAGGCAAACCTGTGCCGCGCGAAGGGGATCCCCGCGGGCACGGTGGTCGAGATCCTCGACATGGCCGGCACCGTGCGGCTTTCCCTGCCCGTCGACGCTTCGGGCAATTTTCGTTCGAGCTCCGTCGACGCCATGGTGCCCCTGCCGTACCGCGCGCGCGTGAAGGCCAACGGGCAGATTCGCGTGATGGGCGCGGCGCAGATGAATGGCGACTGCAACATCTGCCACACCGAGCAGGGCCTTCAGAACGCCCCCGGGCGGGTTGTGTTGCCGTGACGCACACCTGACCTCATTCTCCGCATCGGAGGCAGTGGTGTACGGTGTAAACCCAATGTGCCCGGCTCTGAAGTGGTTCGTCGGCCTGCTGTTGCTGGCGGGATGCGACGCGAAGATCAGCACCCCGAGGGGGCCTGAAGCAGAGGTGCCGCTCACGCCGATCACGGGGCCGTGCAGCAGCGTCGCCGCCACCATCGGCGCGTGGCCGTTGCAGCGCCTGACGTCTGACCAGCTGCAGCGCACGGTCGACGCGATTCTTCACGACACGTCGCACGCGTACACGCAGCGCCTCGGGTCCACCGACGAGGTGCTGAACTCGCGGCTTCGGTATTTCTACGCGGCGTCGGGAAACGCAGTCGTCGCCGAAGGCCTGGTGCTCGCCGCGGAAGAAGTCGCCGAAGCGGCGATGGCAAACCCATCGATGCAGCCCACGCTGGCGTGCGCGGCGTCGGATACCGCGGGGCAGCGGCTCTGTGCCAAAGCGCT
>JAYUXE010001105.1:0-3072 GCA_043753165.1 Archangiaceae bacterium
GCCGTAAGCGCTCGCGCGCGACGATATCGGTGCAGGTGGACGCTCTCACCGTCGGCGCCCGGTGGTGACAGCGTCCAGCTGGCGATGCTTCTTTGCTCAATGCCCGCACGCGACGCCCGTCGAAGAACCCCGGGCGCACCGCGCTGGCACCCCGGTCGGTGGTTCAGGCCCACGAAGGGACAAGGGCACCGGGTGCATCGACGCGGTTGTTTCCCCCAACCGCAGAGCCCTGGGTACGCGGCAGGCCGACGGCGAAACGCAGAACCACGGAACCGGACGACGACCCGGTGACGAACGGAGGGGCGTTACGGATTCCGGGTCGCGACGCAGAACAGGCTCATGCCGACGGGGAGCTTGACCAGCGACTCCGCGCGGGCGAGCCAGGGGGCGAGCTGATCGTAGAGGCGCAGCTGCAGCGGAGGCATCGACCGGCGACGAAGCAGCTTCCCGTTCACGAACCAGCCGGGAATTCCGACGAGGTTCATCCACTCGAGGCGATCGACGCCGAAGCCGTTCTCTTCGAGCACCGCGCGAAGCGTTTCGGGCGTGTAGCGCCGGTAGTGGCCGACGGCCTCGTCGAGCGCGCCGAAGATCTGCGGCAGGGCGGGCACGAGAATCAGCACTTTGCCGCCGGGCGACAGAATCTGGCCGAAGCGCCGCACGGCGCCGGCGTCATCCGGAATGTGCTCCATCACGTTCGACAGCACGATCGAATCGAAGCGCTCGGCCTTCAGCTTCTCGAAGTCTGCCAGCGCGACGTCCGACAGGTACGGCACCACTTGCGGCGTTCCACGGAACCTGTTCTCGAGCCGGCGCACGTAGAACGGGTCGACCTCGAGCGCGACGACCTTCTCGCGCCCTTCGGCCAACAGCGACGTGATGGTCCCGATGCCCGCGCCGATCTCGAGTACGCGATGGCCCGCGTGTTCCTTGAAGCGCTGCCCGAGCCAGGTGTTGTAGTTGGGCGCGCCGGACTCCATTCGCGCGAGCGTCGTGTAGCCCTCGTGCGCGTTGTCGGCGTCATTGTCCGTCGTCGCGTACCGAAGCAGCGTGCGGCTCAACGACCAGACCTCGGCCGCCGTGCGCGAGGCGATCGACCCGTGCCCCGGCACTTCGTCGAACCGGTACAGCTGCGCCGCGAGCTTCACCAGCAGCCCCGCGTCGATGTCGTCCTTGAAGTCGGTGTCGCGCAGCAGCTGCGTCTTGAATGCGCGCCGCGTCGACAACGGATCGCCGACCTCGACCTGCGCGACCTTTCTCGCCAGCGCCGCCAGCGCACGTTCGGGCGCCGACAAGCCAACGCGCGACGACACCACCACGTCGGCTGCGTCGTCACGAATCGGGCGGGTCAACGACTCGAGCCCGGCCGGAAGCCACGCGGGATCCGGTTCCTGCACGACGGTGACGTCGCCTTTGACGCGAAGCAGTGCCGCTTTGAGGGCCGGACCCCGACCCACGTTCGTGTCGGCGAGGACGACCTGCGCCCCCAGCCCTTCCAGCGACTGCTGCATCAGGGCCGCGGTCTCGGCGGTCGACGGCGTGGTGGGGATGACGACAGAGATCATTTTGAGGCCCGGATAGGGCATACACCGTTCACTTCATGCCGGCCACGCTCACCGAGATGTTCCGCACGCTGACGTCGTTCGCGCCCGCGCGGGTCGACCTGCGCGACGCTCCGTGGGAAGCGTACGTCGACTGGGCCATGGGGCAGGGGCTCGCGCCACTGTCGGCCTACAACCTGGAGTACCGGTTGGGTGGGGCGGGCGCTCCGGAATGGGCGCGCGACCGCCTCTTGTCGCTGTACCAGGGCACGCTGAACGACAACGTGATGAAGCTGGTGAACTTCAAGCGTTCCGTCGACGACCTCGAGGGCCGCAAGGTCATCCTTCTGGGCGCGGGCTCGTTCGCCGAAAGCCTGTACCCGCACGTCGCGTTCCGCCCCGTCATCGAACTGCGCCTGCTGCTCGCGCCCGCAGACCTCGACGGCTTCGTGGGCTTCATGAAGGGCTCGGACTTCAAGGCGCAGGAGCCGGGCGAAGACGCGGGCACCGCCGAACGCGCCGTCAGCGACGGCCGGACGCTGGTGCTGTTGCACGGCAAGCTCACCCCCGACGACGACGGCCTTCGCGCACGTGCGTTGCCGATGAAGGTGCTCGGCAAGTCGATGTTCCGCCTCGACCTCGAAGACGCCATTCTCCTCTTCGCGCTGCTGACCTCGCAGGCGCACTTCGAAGTGCCGATGCTCGAGTGGCTCGACCTGCGCGAGCTGCTGCTGGGCTCACCCGCGATGGGCGGCGTCTACTCGCGCGATTTCGACGCGGCCGCGATCCTCACCCGCGCGAAAGCGTGGAAGCTCGATCGCGCGCTGTACGCGTGCCTCGCGATCGTCGGCCGCCTGTACCCCGAGACTGCGGCCGCCGTCGCGCGGCTCGAGCCGTCGTTGAACTGGCCGACGCGCGAGCTGATCGATCGCCTGCTCGTCGCGCAGGTCGCTGAGATTGGTCGCACCCAGGCCTTCCGTCTGGAAGCGCAGGTGCGTGAGCTGCTGACTGGAACAACCTGAAGTGACCTGAGCTAGGGTCCGCGCCCCAAATATGAAGATTGCCGTCATCGGAAGTGGATACGTCGGGCTCGTCGCAGGCACCTGCTTTGCCGACAGCGGAAACGACGTCGTGTGTGTCGACATCGACGCGAAGAAGGTCGCGAAGCTGCAGGCGGGCGAAGTGCCCATCTACGAGCCGGGCCTCGAAGAGCTGATCACGAAGAACGTGAAGGATCAGCGCCTGACGTTCACCACCGACCTCGCCTCGGCGGTCGCTTCGTCGAAGGTCGTCTTCATCGCGGTCGGCACGCCCGAGGGCGAAACCGGCGACGCCGACCTTCAGTACGTGCTCGCCGCCGCTGCGCAGATTGGCAAGGCGATGACCCAGTACACGGTGGTCGTCGACAAGAGCACCGTGCCCGTCGGCACGGCCGACCGCGTGCGGGACGCGATTGCCGCGCAGACGAAGCACCCGTTCGACGTCGTCAGCAACCCCGAGTTCCTGAAAGAAGGAGCCGCGATCGACGACT
>JAYUXE010001106.1:0-7189 GCA_043753165.1 Archangiaceae bacterium
GGCACCCCGACATCGGCCACCAGATGATTCAGCAGATCGAGTTTCTCTCGATTCCCGCGAACATCGTCCTCTCGCACCAGGAACGGTGGGACGGTCAGGGCTACCCGCGCAACCTTCGCCGCGAAGAGATTCACATCGGCGCCCGCATCTTCGCCGTCGCCGACACGCTGGACGCAATGACCAGCGATCGCCCGTATCGCAAGGGCACCACCTTTGCGAACGCGGTGCAGGAAATCGCGCGCTGCGGTGGCACCCAGTTCGACCCCGAGGTCGTCCGCGCTTTCCTCGACATCGGGGAAGACGGGCTCTTGAAGATCAAGGCCGAGATGGTCGCGAAGAAGGCCGAGATGCTGAAGCGCAACGAAGAGCTGCTGCGCGATAAAAGAAAAGCGGCTGACGACCCCGCGCTGGTCGCGCAGCCGCTGGGCGCTGCCCCTGTCGAAGAGAAGGCATCGACGCCCTCTGTTCCCGTATCGCCGTGACGTTCGACGCGTTTCGCCGGCCGATCTCGAGCCTGCGGGTCAGCGTCACCGATCGTTGCAACCTTCGCTGCGCGTACTGCATGCCCGAAGAGGAGTACGTCTGGCTGCCCAACAGCGAGATTCTCTCGTTCGAAGAGCTCGATGCCGTCGTCGCGGCGTTTTGTGCGGCCGGAGTCGATCGCGTGCGGCTCACCGGCGGCGAGCCCCTGGTGCGAAAGCAGCTGTCCGCGTTCATCAAGCTGCTCGCCGCACGGCCGCAGATCAAAGATCTCGCGCTCACCACCAACGGCGTACTGCTCGCAGATCAGGCCGCGGCGCTGCGCGACGCGGGGCTCCACCGCATCACCGTCAGCCTCGACACCCTCAAGCCGCAACGGTTCTTCAACCTCACCCGACGCGCGCACCACGCCCAGGTGCTCGAAGGCATCGCGGCCGCGAAGTTTCCCAAAGGCCTGAAGCTCGACACCGTGGTGATTCGCGGAACCAACGACGATGAGCTGATTCCCCTGCTCGAGTTCGCCGGCACGCAGAACGCCGAGCTTCGCTTCATCGAGTACATGGACGTCGGTGGAGCGACCCGCTGGTCCCACGCCCAGGTCGTCCCCCGCGCCGAGATTCTTCGCCGCCTGTCCGGTTACTACGGCGTCATCGAAGCGATCGCGTCCGACTCTCGCGCGCCCGCGGAACGGTTTCGGCTTCCCGATGGGCGTGTGTTCGGAATCATCGCGTCGACGACGGCCCCGTTCTGCAGCACCTGCGATCGTTCGCGCGTCACCGCCGACGGTACCTGGTTCACTTGCCTCTACGCCGAGAAGGGCACTGATCTGAAAGGCGCTCTGCGGCGAGGCGAGCCGCTGCTGCCCCTGATCATCGAAGGCTGGTCGCGCCGCGCCGACAAGGGGGCCGAAGATCGCCTCGCGATGCAGCAGCGATCCGCCTTGAAGACGCCCGGCCAGCTTCGCGCCGACCCGCATCTCGAGATGCACACCCGCGGAGGCTGAGGCATGCCGCTGTCCGAGTTTCTCGTCGCGCACGAGCAGGAAATTCGCGACGGCGCGGTGGTGTACCTGCCGGTCAACCCCATCGAGTACCACGGGCCTCACCTGTCGCTGATGAACGACCACCTGATCAGCGTGGGCCTCGCGCGCGGATACACGGGCGAACCAGCGCGGTCGTCACCCGAAGCCGGAGCCGCCTTCGCGCACGCGATCATCGATCGCTATGTGAAGGCGGCCGAAGCGGTGCTCTACGGGGACGATCTTTCGCCGCGACCGATCTTTTCCTGGCTCGATCGCCTGCCCTTCACCCCGTCCAATCCGCCGGTGCCGCTGGACTCCGTCTGGCAGCCTACGGCGCCGTGACGCTGGCCCACGCCGGGTCGCCATCCTTCCAACGCGTCACCCAGGTCAGCAGCGACGGGCCCCCATTCGGAGCCGTCAGCGAAAAGAAGCTGCCCAGCATGGTGTGGCCCGAGCCCGCGAGCAGGAAGTACTTCGCGTTCGTCGTCGGCACGTAGCGCATCGTCAGCAACGACCGGGTCTGCGTCTCGTAGTCCGCGGCGTTGTAGTTGAAGAACTGCCGAAGAACCTGGTCCTGGGTGAAGGCGAGCAGCGCGAACCGTCGCGTCGGGTACGTCGTCGAGAGCCACGCCGGGTACTTCGTGAAGTCCGTGAGGCAGTCGGTGCACGTCGCCGGCACGACGAGATTCCACGACGTCTTCCAATCGTTCAGCCGCGTGCCGCTGGGGTTCACCATCTGGCCGCTGTCCGCCAGCACGTGCACTTCGGCAGTGGGGAACGCAGCGGCAACCTGCTCGTAGTTGAGCTCGGCTCCGAAGGCGCCAGCGCTCGAGCCCGCCAGATAGACCTTGGATGCGTTGGGGAAGGTCAGCTTCAGACGCTTCAGGTACTCGGCGATGTTCGCGCGGCCCTTGTGGTGCAGCTTCTTGTTCGGCATCGACGGGTCGTAGACCTGCACCGCATCGCCCGCGTGCACGTCACCCGTGCAGTAGGGGATGTAGACGAAGTTCGCCGTTCGGAAGGGGTTGTTGGTCATCGTTCGGCTGAACACCGAGCCGTTCTTCGTGGTCTCGGCCGCGAACTGCGCCGAGCCGTACCCAGTCGTCACATTCGCCGCGCTGTTGGCGATGAAGCAGGTCACGTTGTCCCAGCACGCGCCGCCGCCCTGCATGTAGATGACGACGTCGGTGCTCTGCGTCGTGAGGTTCACGCCGATGCCAGTCGCCGCGCCGTTGCCGCAGACGGCTCCGGGGAAGTCGACCCACGTCCACGTCTCGTTCGGGGCCGTGATAGCCGTCGGCACTCCGCTGCCGCCACCCGTGCCGCTGCCGCCACCCGTGCCGCTGCCTCCGCCCGTTCCGCTGCCTCCGCCCGTTCCGCTGCCACCGCCCGTGCCGACCCCACCGCCCGTGCCGACCCCACCTCCCGTGCCCGTTCCGCCGCCCGTGCCGACGCCGCCACCCGTGCCGACGCCACCGCCTGTCCCTGCCCCACCGCCGGTGCCACTTCCGCCTCCCGCGCCGGTGCTCGGCACGCCTCCGCAACCCACAGCCAACGCCAGGACACAGCCCACAAGGATCCGTTTCATCGATGCACCTTTCGCAAAAGAGACCGGCCTCAAACCGCAGAACCTACGTGCGAATCGACCGCCAATGAAAGTCAACTGACGTGGTACCAACACGCCATGAAGAAGGACTTCATCGAAGAGTTGAAGTGGCGCCGCATGCTTCACGACGCCACGCCGGGCGCCGCCGAGCTCCTGAACAAGGAAGTCGTCACCGGCTACATCGGCTTCGACCCGACCGCGGACTCGTTGGGCGTCGGCAACCTGGTGCAGGTGATGATGCTGCTGCACTTCCAGCAGTGCGGTCACAAGCCCATCGCCCTCATCGGCGGCGCCACCGGCATGGTCGGCGACCCTTCCGGAAAGTCGGAAGAGCGCAACCTGCTCGACGAAGCCGCGCTCGCCCACAACCTCGCGAGCCAGAAAAAGCAGCTCGAACGCTTCCTCGACTTCAACCCCGGGCCGAACGCGGCCGAGATCGTCAACAACTACGACTGGGTGAAGGGCATCTCGTTTCTCGAGTTCATTCGCGACGTCGGCAAGCACATCACCGTCAACTACATGATGGCGAAGGACTCGGTGAAGAAGCGCATCGCCGGCGACGATCGCGACGGCATGTCGTTCACCGAGTTCTCGTACCAGCTCATCCAGGGCTACGACTTCTTCTGGTTGTGGAAGAACAAGAACGTGAAGTTGCAGATGGGCGGGTCGGACCAGTGGGGCAACATCCTCACCGGCACCGAGCTCGTGCGCCGCAAGGGCCAGGGCTCGGCGCTGGGCATCACGACTCCGCTGATCACCAAGGGCGACGGCACCAAGTTCGGGAAGACCGAGAACGGCAACGTCTGGCTCGATGCGAAGCGAACGTCTCCGTACGAGTTCTACCAATTCTGGCTGAACGCCTCGGACGCCGACGCGAAGAACTACGTCCGCATCTTCACCCTGCTCGACCGCGCGGCCATCGAGGCGCTCGAGGCCGAGCACGACGCGAACCCGTCTGCCCGCGCACTGCAGAAGCGGATCGCCAGCGACATCACTGTCCGCGTTCACGGCAACGACGAGCTCACCGTCGTGCTCGCGGCCACCGACGTGCTCTTCGGCAAAGGCACCCTCGCCCAGCTGCAATCATTGGCCGATGACCAGTTCATTTCGGTCTTCAAAGGCGCTGGCGTGCCGCAGGCCGAGCTGCCGCGATCTCTGCTCGCCGGTGGGTTGCCGGTGATCGATCTGGTCAGCGACCACGCGAAGCTCGTCGCGTCGAAGGGCGAAGCGAAGAAGCTGATGCAGGGCAACGGCCTCTCGATCAACAAAGAGAAGGTCACCGACCTCAAGGCCGTCGCCGACGAGAAACAGCTGATCAATGGCAGCTACCTTCTGCTGCAGAAGGGCAAGAAGGACTACTGCCTGGTGAAGTTCGTCGACTGAACCTCTCGCGTTTCTCTCGAGCGTCACGCACACGATTCGCTGAGAACTTCAACCACCGACGCCCCGCGTTCAACAAGCAGCCGGGCGGTGGTGGCGGCGGCGGCTACAAGAACTGGATCTACGGTGACGAGCACTCGGACATCACCGGCCTGCAGCGCGCCCTCGTCAGCGCGGGCTGCGACGTGGCCGGCAAGTACACCGACTTTTACGGCCCGAACACGAAGTCGGCCGTCGCGTGCTTCCAGCGCAAGCAGGGCTCGACGGGCAGCGATGCCGACGGCCTGATGGGGCCTTCGACTGCCGAGCGGCTCTGGCTCACCGGCAGCGTCGACGTGAGCAGGCTTTACAGCGGCACGCAAAACTCCGACAGCGTGAAACGCCTGCAGCAGCGCCTCAACGAGGTCCGCAAGATCTCACTGTCGATCTCGGGTGACTACGGCCAGGCCACGAAGGACGCCGTCCGCGCGTGGCAGTTGTCGATTGGCGACTCTGGCTCGGGCGCAGACGGAAACCTCGGGCCGAAGCAGGCCGAGAAGCTCTTCCCCGACGGCCGGTACAACGAGAACTGAGCCGCTCGCGGCGAAGGCCTGCGTCACCACTGGAGGCCTGCTCCACCCGCCCAGCCCCCCCTCAGTAATGATCACCGCCTTCGCTGGTGACTGCAGCCGTCGCCTTCGCTACGCGCTGATGGACGCGAGGATCCCGGCGGCGACCGCGGCCGGATCCTTCGCTTCGTAGATGGGCCGGCCAATCACGAGCAGGGTAGACCCTGCCCGAATGGCTGCCTGCGGGGTCTCGACGCGCGCCTGATCATCGGCCGCAGCGCCCGGCAACCGAATGCCAGGCGTGCAGAGAACGACGTTCGGCCCGACGACGATCCGCACCGCGCCGACCTCGCGCACCGAGCAGACGATTCCGCCGACCTTCGCCTCGGCCGCGAGCGCCGCCAGCTTCCCGACCTGAGAGACGACGGGGTTCGGAACGCCGGTCGCCCGCAGGGCTTCGTCATCCATCGACGTCAGCACCGTGACCGCCAGAATGATGGGCGCCGGATGGCCTGCCGCAAGCGCCCCGCGCTCAGCCCCACGTACGGCCGCCTCGAGCATCGCCTTGCCGCCCGCGGCATGCACCGTGAGGTACGCCACCCCGAGGGAGCCCGCGCGCGTCGCCGCGAGCTCGACCGTGTTGGGGATGTCGTGCAGCTTCAAATCGAGAAACACGCGCGCGCCGCGATCGACGAACGCCTTCACTGCGGCCGGGCCGTGCTCGACGAAGAGCGACAGCCCGACCTTGGCCACTCCGACGAACGGAGCGACCTTTTCGTAGACCGCCAGCGCTTCCGGCAGCGGAAGATCCGCCGCCAGCGCGAGGTGCTTCTTCACGGCTACTTCAGCTCGGCGTCGATCGCTTCTTTAAATGCCTCGAGCGGCTGCGCGCCCGACAACATCGTGCCGTTGATGAAGAACGCCGGCGTCCCCGACACGCCCACCTTCTTGCCGGCCGCGGTGTCTTCGTCGACGACCTTCTTCATCTTGCCGCTGTCGAGGCACTCGTTGAACTTCGTCGCATCGAGGCCCAGCGTCGTCGCGTTCGCCTTCAGATCTTCCACCGACAGCTTGTCCTGGTTCTTGAACATCATGTCGTGGAACTCCCAGAACTTCTTCTGCTCGTCGGCGCACAGCGAAGCTTCGGCGGCCTTCGGCGCCTTCTCGTGGAACTCCAGCGGGAAGTGGCGAAACACCAGCTTCACCTTGCCGGCGTACTGTTCCATCACCTGGTCGACCGTGCTCGAAGCCTTGCTGCAGAACGGGCACTGGAAGTCAGAGAACTCGACGATGGTGACCTTCGCGGTGTCCGGCCCCTTCGACGGGCCCTTCGCGTCGACCTGCTTCTTCGGCTTCGCCGGCTCTTTGTAGGTCACGACGACGTTGTTCGCCTTCTTCAGCTCGTCGAAGACCTTTGCAGCGACATCGCGGCCCTTCTGCTGCTTCATGAAGCCGATCAGCTGCGGCTTGATCGTCTCGAGGGTCGCACCCGGGGGCATCGACGCCTGGTTCTTCGCGAAGAAGTCGGCCATCTCTTCGTCCGACGGGTCCGGGATCTTCGATTCGATCTCGGCTTTGATCCATTCCTCTTCTTTCTGGTTCTTCTTCGTCGCTTCCGCCTTCACGAGCGCTTCGAGAATGAGGCGGTCGATCGTCTGACGGCGCGCCTGGAACTTCTTCTTCTCGAGGTCGAGCAGCTCGTCGGTGATCGCTTCATCGACCTGCTTCAGGGTGATCTTGGTGCCCGTGCCGTAGGTCGCAACGACCTGATCGGGGGCCTCGGAAGGGGTCGTGCCCGAGCCGACGGCCTTGTTGCCGTTGCAGGCCGCGAGGGCGAGAGCCGCGAAGAGAATCGTGCAGTGCTTGAAGGTCATGCCGCCGCGTATATGCGGCGGCCCCAACCCGTGCAACGAATCTACGCGGCGCGCGGAGCCAGCACCGCGGCCAGATCGTTGAACACCAGATCCAGCTGTTCGACATCGTGCGCGCGGGCCCGAACCACTTCGTAATTCAGCGGGTCCGACAGCACTTTCATCACGAGCTTGTGGTTCAGCGCATGCCCGCTTTTGTGCACGGTGAGGTGGCCGAGCACCGGGCGGCCCATCAGCGCCACATCGCCCAGCGCGTCGAGCAGCTTGTGCCGCACGAATTCGT
>JAYUXE010001107.1:0-3069 GCA_043753165.1 Archangiaceae bacterium
ACTTTTCCGTACAACGTCACGATGCCGTCGTTCGTGTCGATGTGCACATCACGGCCACGCACGCCGCCCGTCGTCATCAACGACAGCTTCGCCTTCGTGGTGATGAAGCTGTCCGGCGTCGCCGCGAAAGCAGGAGCCCCCATCAACAACGCGCCCAACACCATCGCCTTCGAATTGATCAATTTCATGTGTCCCCTCGATTGTGAGTGATTGTTTCGGCGGGGCACTGCAGCAACTTCGCGGCCAACGTGTGTGCCCATGGGGTTGACGCACCGCGCTGTGGCGTTCTGACCCACCCGCGCCACTTGGGCCAAAACGACGTCACCTTCGCTACGCTGCTGCCGCGTGCCCGAAACGAAGATTCCAGACCTCACGGGCACGACCATCGGCGAGTACGAGATCGTCTCTCGCCTCGGCGTCGGAGGCATGGGCGTCGTCTACGAAGGCCGTCAGCCCGTCATTGGAAAGCGGGTCGCGGTGAAGGTGCTGCTGCCCCTGGTCTCGACCGATGTCGACCTCGTGGAACGCTTCGTGTCCGAAGCGCGCGCCGTGAACGAAATCGGCCACCGCGGCATCGTCGACATCTTTTCCTTCGGCCAGCTGCCGACGGGCGAGCACTACTTCGTGATGGAGCTCCTCAATGGCCAGCCCTTCGACCGGTTGATCAAATCGCGCGGCCCGATTCCGCCCGAAGAGGCGCTGTGGTGGTCGGAAGAAATCTGCGAAGCGCTGCAGGCCGCGCACGAAGCGGGAATCATCCACCGCGACATCAAGCCGTCGAACCTCTTCCTCGTCGACTCCGGCCGCGGCCGACCGTACGTGAAGCTGCTCGACTTCGGCATCGCGAAGCTCGGAGCGAAAGAAGGCGAAGCGACTCCGCAAACGCGCGCATCGATGGTCGTCGGCACCCCCGACTACATGAGCCCCGAGCAGGCACGCGGAAAAGCCATCACGCCGGCGACCGATGTCTACGCGCTGGGCTGTGTGATGTTCGAGCTGCTCACCGCGCGTCGGGCGTTCAAAGGTGAGAACGCGCTCGAGACGATGTTCATGCACGTCGAGAATCCACCGCCGCGGCTCAGCGCGCACGTGCTGAACCCGCTGCCCGCGCTGGAAGATTTGCTGCTGTGGATGATGGAGAAAGATCCTCTGGCCCGACCGCCGACGGCCGATGCAGTGGCGCAGCAGATCGCCGACCTTCGCGCGGCGCTGCCGCCGGTGATGATGACGCCACGCCCTTCGCCGTCGCGGCACGACCTGCCGGCGATGAGCCCCAGCGGGCGGCAGCTTTCACTGGCGACGCCGCACCCTCGGTCGGCCGTGCAGCCGCTGCCGATGCCGAAAGCGATTCCGGTCGACCTGCGCTTCACCGCCGAGCTTCCGAAGGTAGAGGCGCTCACGCCGTCGGTGGGTATCGCGCCGCTGACGGAAGAGGCCATCAAGCTGCGCGCGTCGCAGGGTGGGGTGCCATCACCGGTCGCGGCGGCGGTGGTGACATCGGACGAAGAGGATCCAGATGTCGACGAGTTCGGATTTCCGAAGAAGCGGTTCCCCAAAGCGTTCATCGCGGTGGGCGTCGCGGCCGCGCTCGGCATCGCGTTCTTCGCCGTTCGGAAACCGTCGCCGACGCCCACGCCCATCGTTGCGTCGAATGGATTTTCCGCCGCCGCGCTCGAACAGCGCATCGCCCGGTTCGAGAAGGAAGCGAAGGGGAACGCCACGATGATCAAGCAGTTCTTCGAGAAGGCGAAGGCCGATTCCGCCCGGGCCGTCACCGACGAGAAGCGCCTCGAAGTCTCGAACTACCTCGACGACGCCGAATCCGTTCTGGCGCGCTGAAACCCCCAACGGTCGCCGACTACACCTCGTTGTTCCGCTGCTCGGCTTCACGCGTCAGGGTCGTAATCGCCGAACGCGTGACGTCCGTTTCACTGTCATACCCCTTGAACACGCGCTTCGAAGTCCCATCAGGAAGCGCGCGGTTCGTGAGCTCGAACATCCACGCGAACGCCTCGGGGAAGAGCAGCTTGAACACGAGCAGCGGCGTGCCCATCGGCATCATCATCAAGTCCGCCTTTCGCAATTCGCAGGCGTCGACAATTCGGCACGCCGCAGTCCGCGCGCTGATGGAAATGCCGGGCAGCGAGTCGGCGACCGCGAACCACGTGTACTCGCCCCGATGGTCGCCCTTGAAGTCTGCATTGCGCGGGCTTCCCGTGCGCATCAGCCCGGGGCACACCGTCGTCACGTTGATGCCTTCCGGAGCGAGCTCCGAGTGCAGCCCTTCGCCGTACCCCACCAGGGCGAACTTCCCGGCCGAGTAGGGCACCAGGTGCGGCAGCGACATGCGCCCACCGATTGAGCTGATCAACACGATGCGCCCGTCTTTCCGGGCGCGCATCTGAGGAAGCACTGCGCGGACGCCATGAATCGCTCCGAACAGGTGCGCGTCGACCGAGGTCCGGTAGTCCGCCACGTCCATCGTCTTCTCGGGCCCGACGACGATGCGACCCGCCACGTGCATCAACACATCGACGCGCCCGAAGTGGGCCGTCACCGCAGTGACCGCGCGACGCATGCCCGCTTCGTCGCCGACATCGCACGCAATCGGCAACACGCCGTGCCCCAGGACCTCGGCCGCCCGCTTCACCGTCTCGGCATCGCGCGACAGCACCGCCACCCGCGCGCCGCGTTCGACACAGCGCCGCGCCACCTCGAACCCCAGCCCGCGCGAGCCGCCGGTAATCAACACCACCTTGCCTGCAAGCGTGTCTCGCCGCCGCGTCGCCCGCAGCAACAACGCCCCACCCACCGCCGCCGCACCCAACGCAATCCACGTGTTTCGTTTCATACCTCTCTGCTCTGCAAGAGGGGTGCACGCGCGCCGCCGATGCCCGCCATGACCGCTGGAGTTTGCGACCTTGAAAACAGGGAGGTAGGCTCCCAGATTTCAAGGTCCTTCGATGCGACGAATCCGCGCCCTGACCACCGTCCGGCAGCTCTTCCGCACCCACCCGGTGGTGACGCTGGTGGGCCCGCGGCAGTGCGGGAAGACGACGCTGGCGAAGG
>JAYUXE010001108.1:0-3069 GCA_043753165.1 Archangiaceae bacterium
GCGGCAGCGACGCGCGAGATGTTTCTGCGTGATGGGAAAGCGGTGAGCGAGCTGTCGTTGGACGGCCCGCTGAGCATCGCCGTGCCCGGAGCGATCGCCGGTTATCTGCAGCTTCACGCGAAGTACGGGAAGTTGCCGCGAGCGGTGGTGCTGGCTCCGGCGATTGCGGCGGCGAAGAACGGGTTTGCGGTCGGCCAGAAGTACCGCAAGGCGGCGGAAGAAAGAGAGGCGTGTCTGAACCAGGACGCGGACGCCTCGCGCATCTTCCTCGTTCAATCAAAGGTCCCGACGCTGGGCACCGTGCTGAAGCAGCCCGAGCTCGCGCGCACCATCGAGGCGTTGGCGAAGTCGGGGCCGAAGGCGTTCTACGAAGGCGCGGCGGCGAAGGCGGTCGCGGCGGCGTCGGGGGTCATCACGCTGGAAGACCTGAAGGCGTACGCGCCGAGAGAACGCGCGCCGCTGTGGGGCACCTATCGCGGGCATCGCATCGCGACGATGCCGCCTCCGTCGGCCGGGGGCATCGCGGTGCTGCAGGTGCTGGGCGTGCTGGAAAGGACGAGCCCGCTGGGGCTCGCGTCGCGCGACGTGTCCGTCATTCACCACTACCTCGAGGCGCTGCGCAGGTCGTACGCGGATCGCGCGAAGTACCTGGGCGACCCCGCGTTCAACGAGATTCCCATCGAGAAGTTGATTGGCGCCGCGGGCATCGACGCGATGAAGGCGAGCATCGACCCGAAGAAGGCAACCGTGAGCAAGACGCTGTTCGACGCGCGCCCGAAGTCCGAGCAGAAGAACACCACGCACATCTCGGTGGTCGACGGCGAAGGCAATGCGGTCGCGATGACGACGACCATCAACTACTACTTCGGCAGCTGCCGGGTCGCGAAGGGCACGGGCGTGCTGTTGAACGACGAGATGGACGACTTCGCTGCCCAGCCGGGGACGCCGAACGCGTACGGGCTGGTGACGGGCGAGCCGAACGCGGTCGCGGCGAAGAAGATTCCGTTGAGCTCGATGTCGCCGACGCTGGTGTTCCAGAAGGACGACCCAAACGCGGTGCTGCTCGCGGTGGGCAGCCCGGGCGGCGCGACGATTCCGACGACGGTGATTCAGGTCATCTCGAACGTCATCGATGGGCAGATGGACGTCACGCGCGCGGTCGGCTTCGGGCGCATTCATCACCAGTGGCTGCCCGACTCGGTGTCCGTCGACACCTGGGGCCTCGAGCCCGAGACGCAGAAGAAGCTCGAGGCGATGGGCCACGTGTTCAAGAGGTCGAGCGGCTGGGGCGATGCGGAAGCGGTGATGGTGAGCCCGGTTACCGGCCTGCGCAGCGCCGCGTCTGACCCGCGCAACGAAGGCGCGGGCGTGGGCGTCGAGTGAGAATCAACGCTGACACAACGCTGTCACTGCTCCGGAGTAAGGACCCAGGGATGAACGAGACCAAAACCCATCGAGGCGTTTGTCACTGCGGAGCCGTCGCATTCGAAGCCCAGTTCGATTTGAGCAAGGGCGTCGGCCGCTGCAACTGTTCCATCTGCCACAAGCTCGGGATGTCGACGGCGCAGATGAAGCCGCCGGCGTTCAAGCTGACGAAGGGCGAAGACCAGCTGACGCAGTACCGCATGAAGGGCGGCGGCGATGCGTACCGTGCTTTCTGTAAGACATGCGGCGTGCAGATGTACGGCGCGGGCAACATCCCCGAAATCGGCGGCGAGTTCGTGTCGGTCAACGTCAACACGCTGGAAGGCGTCGAGCTCGCGGGGCTTCCCGAGATGCACTTCGACGGGCGTCACGACAATTGGGAAGCGGGTCCGCGCGAGAAGAGCTGGCCGTTGCTCGCCAAAGCGTGAGTTGTAGAGTCCGTCGCCATGCTCGACGGACTGATGATGGATTTTCCGCTGACGGTGACCGAGTACCTCGAGCGGGCGAAGGCCTACTTCGCGGACTCGACCATCGTATGGCGGAAGCCCGACAAGTCCCTGGGCCGCGCGACGTTCGCGCAGATGAGCACGCGCGCCGCCCAGCTGGCGAATGCGCTGACGAAGCTCGGCGTGAAGCCAGGCGATCGCGTCGCGACGCTGTGCTGGAACCACCTGCCCCACGTCGAGGCCTACCTCGGTGTTCCCGCGATGGGCGCCGTCGTGCACACGCTCAACCTGCGGCTGCACCCGAACGAGCTCGGCTACATCGCGAACCACGCGGACGACAAAGTCGTCATCGTCGACCGCTGCCTGTTGCCACTGTTCGCAAAGTTCAAAGAGCAGATCAAATCGCTGAAGCACGTCATCGTCGTCCCCGACACGGGCCCGGCGACGAAGGAAGAAGGGCTCGACTACGAGGTGCTGCTCGCCGCGGAATCGCCGGACTTCGCGTGGCCGATGCTCGACGAAAATTCGGCCGCGATGCTCTGCTACACGTCGGGCACCACCGGAAATCCGAAAGGCGTTCTGTTCAGCCATCGATCCACCGTGCTGCACGCGATGGCGGTCTGCGCGGCCGACGGGCTGGGCGTGGGTGAGGCCGACGTCATTCTTCCTGTCGTCCCGATGTTTCACGCCGCCGCGTGGGGGCTCGTCTACGCGTCCGTCGCCGCCGGTTCGAACCTGGTTCTTCCCGGCCCCCACCTCGACGCCGAGTCGCTGCTGTCGTTGATGGAATCCGAGAAGGTCACCTTCGCCGGCGGAGTTCCCACCATCTGGCTGGGCATCCTCGCGGTGCTCGACAAAGAGCCGAAGCGGTTCGACCTGTCGTCGATGCGGCAGATGGTGATTGGGGGGTCGGCCGCTCCGCCGTCGTTGATCGAAGGCTTCCAGGCGCGGCATGGGCTCGAGGTGCTGCACGCGTGGGGCATGACCGAGACGAACCCGCTGGGCTCGGTTGCGCGGGTGAAGCGGAACCTGAAGAACGCGCCGGCGGCCGAGCAGCTGAAGAAGCGGGCGTCGCAGGGGTATGCCGCGCCGTTCGTGCAGACGCGGCACGTCGATGATGCCGGCAAGAAGCTGCCGTGGGACGGCAAGGCGATGGGTGAGCTCGAGGTGCGCGGGCCGTGGGTCGCGCGCGGCTACT
>JAYUXE010001109.1:0-3067 GCA_043753165.1 Archangiaceae bacterium
AACCGATCGAGCCGGTACTGGCGCTTGTCCCCGGTGCTCACGTCGACGCAGTTGAGCAGCGTCAGGCTCCTTTCCATCAAGATGCTCTCGATCTTCACGTCCCGGGCGCTCTCGTTGTTGTCCGTCTTCAGGTAGCGCACCCGCAAGGCCCGCTGGCTGAACCACGCCTCTTCGACGGCTTTGCGAACCGCCGGCAGTGAGTTGGCTGCCGGCACGCCCACGAACTTGAGCTCGTTCATCAGCGACAAGAGCTCGCGCTGGGTCGAGGCAGACAGGGCGCCGCGGATCTTGTCCAGCGACTGGCCCAGCGCATCGGCGAACGGCACCAGGCGCATCTGCACCGCGTGGCTGCAGACGGCGATCATCACGGCCGCCTCGCGCGCGCTCAGGTTGATCGGCGGCAGCGAGTAGTGCTTGTCGAGCGCGTAGCCGCCCCCCCGCCCCTGCTCGGAATGCAGCGGCAGGTCGGCCGACCGCAGCAGGTCGAGGTCGCGGTAGATGGTCCGCAGCGTGACGTGGAACCGTTCGGCCAGCACGGCCGCAGTGACCCCCGTCTTCCGCGCACGCAGAAACTCGGTGATCGCAAAAAGGCGGGCCTGCCGTCGCATCGCGCATCAAACCTGACACAACGCTGACACACCGGCCAGCGATGTTGCGTCTTGCAAGCGACGGCGGAATCCACCGCCCGCTTCTTGAAGATGGAGACGCAGATGAACAACGCAATCAACTGGTTCGAGCTTCCGGTGACTGACATGGCCCGCGCGACGAAGTTCTACGAGACGGTGCTCGCGGTCGAGCTGAAATCGGAAGTCTTTGCCGGCACCCCGAACGCCATCTTCCCGGGCGAAGACCTGGCCGTTCGCGGTTCGCTGATCTACGACGCCCGCCGCAAGCCGAACCCCGACGGCTCGCTGATCTACCTGAACGCGAACGGAAAGCTCGACGCCTGCCTCGCGCGGGTGGCTGCTGCGGGCGGCAAGGTCGTGCTTCCGAAGACCGACATCGGCGACCCGGGCCACATCGCGATCCTGCTCGACAGCGAAGGCAATCAAATCGGGCTCCACCAGGCGCGGGCGCAGAAGTAGGTTCTAAGCCTCTGACCCTTTCCCGGGAGCGCCCGTGCCGCTGAAGATCGAAGACCTCAAAGTTGGAACCGGAACCGAAGCCAAAGCCGGAAAGCACGTCACCGTGCACTACGTCGGCACCCTCACCGACGGGTCGAAGTTCGACAGCTCGCGCGACCGGGGTGAAGGCTTCGAGTTCTCGCTGGGCGCCGGCCAGGTGATCAAAGGCTGGGACGAAGGCGTCGCAGGGATGAAGATCGGCGGCGTTCGCAAGCTCACCGTTCCACCCGAGCTCGGCTACGGCGCCCGCGGCTTCCCGCCCGTCATCCCCGCCAACTCGACCCTGATCTTCGAGGTCGAGCTGCTCGAGGTCGACTAACCGATGAGCCCGGCTCGCCGCGCGACGGCGAGCCGCTTCTCTTCCACCTTCAACGTCGCGGCGTCGACCATCTCGTCGCCGTAGACGATCGCTCCGAGGCCTGACTTGTCGGCCTGCTCGTAGCTTTCGAGAATCGCCTTCGCGCGCGCGATCTCTTCCGCGGTGGGGGTGAACGCCGCGTGGATGCCCGGCAATTGCGTCGGGTGAATCGCCCACTTGCCATCGAAGCCCAGCTGCGCCGCATTCGCCGCATCACGCGCGAGCTGTTCGAGATCCTTGAACTGCACCGTCACCGAGTCGATCGCGTCGAGGCCCGCGGCGCGTGCGGCGGTGAGCAGCTGCATGCGCGGGTAATAGAAGATGCGATCGGCGTCTTTCTTGAAGTCGCGCGCGCCGAGCTCGCCGGCAAAGTCGGCCACCCCGAAGATCAGGGAAGCCAGGCGCGGCGAAGCGCGGGAAATTTCTTCCACGTGCAGCAGGCCCGCGGCCGTTTCGATCAGCACTTCGATGCGGATCCTGCCCGGCTCGAGCCCCTTCGCCAGCTCGACCTGCGTCATCAGGCGATCGACGAACCGCACGTCATCCGCCGTCCGCACCTTCGGCAGCACCAGCACGTCGACGTTGCTGCCCGCGGCTTCCAGCACGTCGATCACGTCGCGGTAGCACCACGGCGTCTCGACCCCGTTCACGCGGTACGCGCGCACTTTGCCGCCAGAGAACGGCAGCGTGTTCAGCGCCTCGATCACCGTCGTGCGCGCCGCTTCCTTCTGCGACACCGCGCACGCGTCTTCGAGATCGAAGATCACCTCGTCTGCTTCCGAGGCTGCTGCCTTCGCCATCATCTTCAGCGAATGGCCAGGACACGTCAGCTCGCTGCGCCGCACGGGGGAAGTCACGCGCGGCTTCTTCCCACACCTTGCCGCTTCCATGTACAGGTGCCGCATGAACGAGAACGCGCTCAACGCCAACCTCGGCCACCGGCTGCGCGCGCTGCGAATGTCGAAGAGCATCAAGCAGTCGGACGCGGCCCGCGAGCTCGGGGTCAGCGCCGCCTATCTGAACCTGATCGAGAAGGGAAAACGGGTCACCCCCTTCCCGCTGCTCTGGAAGGCGCTGCGCTTGTTCCAGGTCGACCCAGAGAAGTTCATGGGCGAGCTGGGCGAAGGGCGCGTCGACGAGGCGCTGGCCCGGCTGCTCGACGAGCCGCTGCTGAAGACGCTGAACCTCGACCAGGAATCGCTGCAATCGCTGTCGGCCGAACCGAAGCTCGCCGGCACCGTCGCCGCGCTCTTCAACCTCTACAAGAACACCCGCACCCAGCTGGAAAACGTGATGGCCCAGCTGTCTGCGGAAGATCGCACCCGCGGCGGCAGCAGCGAAGGCGTGCGCCTCGACTACTCGCCCTTCGACGAGGTCACCGACTTCCTGCAGTCGCACCAGAACTACTTCCCCGAGCTCGAAGAGGCGGCCGAGGAACTGCGCGCCGACTACAAGCTCGAACGCCAGATTTTGTCGTCACAGCTGGCCGCCCTGATCAAAGACCGCTTCGGCTTCGCGGTGGAATACGCGGAAGCAAACCCGGGCAGCTCGGTGGTGCGGCGCCTGGACCCCGAACGCAAAGTCC
>JAYUXE010001110.1:0-3067 GCA_043753165.1 Archangiaceae bacterium
CGCTGCAGCGCCGCCGTCGCGAGCCCCGCGTGGAACTGCACCGGCAGCACCTCGCCCTTGTAGATGAGCGTGCCGCCGTTGTTGGTGAACGGGCCGACCACGCGGTCACCGGGCGACAGCATCGGCTTCAGCGTCGCCATCATCGCCTTCATCAAGGCGTGCGGCGTCTGGCCCTTCAACGACTCGATGGGCTTGCCCAGCGGTGAGCGCAGCAAACCGTCCATCGCCCAGGTGCCCATGTCCTGAAAGGCCGGGTCGACGCCGCCGCTGTGCGGGGCCAGCAGCTCGACCGCCTTCCACATCAAGCGCAGGAATTCCGGCGTGGGGTAGGTGAGCGCGTCGACGAAGGACTTCGCCTCGAGCATCGACGAGCGCAGCTTCTCGGTCGCGGCCGGGCCGACCACGCGCATCGAGTGGCCGAACAGCGCGTTGAAGAAGAAGCCCGTCACCGTGTCGTCTTCGCCGCAGCTGCTGATGCGCAGCTTCAATTCCTGCAGGTTGACGGTGACGTTCGAGGCGCGCGGCGCGGAAGGGGCGGGTGCTTGACGTTCGCCGCTGTTCGATTGCGTCGGCTCGGTCTCTGGCTGCAGCTGCATCGGGTCTTTCGCGCTCTCGACGGGGAAGAGGTCGCGCATGTACGCGGCGAGGTGGGCGGACGTCGCGGGAAGCCGGCCGCGCACCAGGAACTCTTCGATGGCGAGCTGCATCTGGGCGCCCGTCTGGTACCGGTCGTCGCGGTTCTTTTCGAGGGCCTTCATCACGATCGCGTCGACCTGCTTCGGGATGCCGCGGACGATCGACGAGGGAGGCTCGACGTCGCCGTAAACGATGGCCTTCAGCGTGTCGGTGTCGGTGCCGCGCTTGAAGAGCCGCTGCGAGGTGAGGATTTCGTAGAAGACGATGCCGAGGCCGAAGATGTCAGACCGCGAGTCGAGGTCGTGGCCGCGCGCCTGCTCAGGCGACATGTACGCGTACTTGCCCTTGATGACGCCGGTCGCGGTGCGCGTGATTTTGCCGGCGGCCTTCGCGACGCCGAAGTCGATGAGCTTCACCGCTCCTGAGAAGCCCACGATGATGTTCTGGGGCGAGACGTCGCGGTGGATGAGGTCGAGGGGCGCTCCAGACGGGCTGCGCGCGAGGTGCGCGAAGTCGAGAGCGGCCGCTGCGTCCGCCAGCACCCGGCACTTCAGCGCGATCGGCATTCCCCCTTTCGCGTCCAGCGCCCGCTGCGCGACGGTGCGCAGGTTCTCGCCGGCCACGAATTCCATCGCGATGAAGTACTCGCCGTTCACTTCGCCCAGGTCGTAGATCTGCGCGATGTTCGGGTGGTTGAGGAGCGCCGCGATGCGCGCCTCGTCGAAGAACATGTTGATGAATTCCTGTTCGGCGGTGAGGTGCGGCAAGAGCCGCTTCACCACCACCAGCTTCTCGAAGCCCGACATGCCCTTCTGGCGCGCGAGCCAGATTTCGCCCATGCCACCCACGGCAATCTTTTCGATCAGCTGGTATTTGCCGTAGGTCTCGGGCATCGCTTCGCGCGCGGCAGGATAGTCGCAAACTGCGGTATGACGACGTCCATGACACGCCCACTGGCAGTCCTCGCTGTGTTCGTCGCGTTCGTCGCCTCTGCCCAGACCGTCGACCCCTTCTCGGGAATGACGAGCTCGGTGCATGTCGCCGCAGGGATGAACGGTTTGTCAGAGCCCACGGACATGCGGTGGCTGCCGGCTCCCGATGGGCGCATGCTGATCATCACCAAGGGCGGCACGCTCTACATCCGCCAGAACAACGGCACGCTCGTCAGCGCGGGCACCTTCCAGGTCGACACCGCCAGCGAGAAGGGCCTGCTGGGGATCGAGGTCGACCCGGCGTTCACCACGACCCGCCGTCTCTTCTTTTATTACTCGGCCGCCAACAGCATCGGCGGCACGGACCTCGATCGGCATCGCGTGGTCTCGCGCACGCTCACGACGGGCACCGACCAGCTGGCAGCGGGCGAGACGATTCTCGTGCGCGGCCTGCGCGGCCCGGCGAACCACGACGGCGGCGGGCTCGCCATCAGCAACGACGGCTACCTCTACATCGGCGTCGGCGACACGGGCTGCAACGCGACCTGCTGCCCCGCGACGAACCGGTTCAACACCTGCCTCACCAACGGCAACGGCAAGATTCTGCGCGTCCGCCTCGACGGCTCGATTCCGGCCGACAACCCGCTGGTCGGCGCCAACGACGCCGGCCAGATGGTCACCGCGTGCGGCGCGACCTGCACCTCGAACGTCGACCCGACCGTGAAAGGCGTCGCGCGCACGGACATCTGGGCGTGGGGCTTCCGGAACCCTTTCCGCATCAGCATCGACAAGCAGACGAACGCGCTGTGGGTCGGCGACGTCGGCGAATCGGCGGAAGAGGAGATCGACGTGGTGCAGAAGGGCAAGCACTACGGCTACCCGTGGTTCGAAGGCTTCCGCGGCGGCAACGGCTACGACGCCACGCGCTGCGAGCAGTACACCCCAGGCAGCGGGCCGTGCGCTCCACCCGTGCACTCGTGCAAGCAGTCGAGCAACGGCGGCAACACGTGCCAGCAATTCGACGGCGGCAGCACGACCCAGGGGTGCAGCTGCCAGTCGATGACCGGCGGCGAAATTCTCGACCACTGCAGCCTGCCGGCGCAGATCCGCGGCAACTATTTCTACGCGGACTACGACTCGAACAACCTGATGATGTTGAAGCTCGGCGCCAACCGGTTGCCGACGTCGCTCGAGCGCACGCGACTCGCGACCAACCTTCAAGGCCCGGTCGCGGTTCGCGCGGGTCCCGACGGCGCCCTGTACGTGATCGACATCAACGTGGCGCGTGTCCTGCGGTTCGCCGCGACGAATCCCATCGCGTGTGACGGCGGCATGGGCGCGGGCGGCGGCAACGGTGGCGCAGGGGGCGGGGCACCGGGCGTTGGCGGCGGCGCGGGCGCAGGCGGCGGCTCGGGCGCAGGCGGCGGCGTCGCAGGCGTCGGCGGTGGCGCGGGCGCTGGCGGTGGAGCAGCCGGCGTCGGTGGCGGCGCGGCTGGCAC
>JAYUXE010001111.1:0-3063 GCA_043753165.1 Archangiaceae bacterium
GCGGTCTCGGCTTCCTGCATGAGCGCGGCCGGCCGTTGGTCGTCGGCGATCTTCTCGCTGGTGCTGGCCAGCGTGCGGCGCAGCAGGTGAACGCGCCACGGCGGCACCGCGGTCTCCTGCATGATCACCCGTTGGTAGCGAACGTCGACGAGGCGGGCGCGAAACGTGGCTTCCCTTCGGTGAAGGTTGACCTTTTTCGCGAGCGCGGACCACGTGCTCTCGGGAAAGACGGCGGCGAACAAGGTCCGCGGCGGACCTCCGGCCTTCAAGGTGGCGATGAACTGGTCCCACTTCTCAGGCTCGTGGTTGACCAGGTAGTGAACCCACGCCCAGGAAGACTCGTAGTACGTCTCGGAAATTTCGGGCGTGGTGTCGGTGGGGTACGGCATCGCCCAGAGCTCTTCGAGCGATCGGGTGTCGCCACTTCTTCCGAAGCGGTCTCCGGGCCGGCCAAACTTGATCTTCCACGGGCCCTCGAGGGCCATCGTCTCGAGGTAGCCGGCGGTGCCTTCCTCGATCCACCGCGCCGTCTTTGGGAACACATTCGCGCTGACCCGGTGGGTCAGCTCGTGCGGAATCACGTTGCTGCGCCGCCGACTGTTCGGCTTTTCCCAGATCGAGACGAGGAAGCTGTCTTCGGGGACCTGCGCCGGCCTGGCGAACCCGTCGACCCTGGTGAACTCGTGCAGCTCGTCGGGGTCAGCGAGGTAGATGACTTTCGAGAAGTCGTCCGCTTCGGCTGGAAGCCCGAAGTGCCAGCGAATCGCGAGGCGCATCTGTTCGAGGTTTAACGCCTCTTCGCGGGCGATCTCGATCGGCAGGTCGGTGAGGACTTCGAAGTGCTGCGTTCGCAGCTCGCGCCACACGGGCCCACCATGAACTTCGCACTCGATGCGGTGGGCGCACGCAGACACGCTGACCGCAGCGAGCAGAGTCACAAGACGCATCGCGCGACCGTACCAATCAGCGACGGGGCAGGGTGAGGACGAAGGTCGCTCCGGGGCCGGCGGTGTCGGCGACCTCGAGCTTGCCGTCGTGCTCTTGAACAATGCGGGCGGCGATCGCCAGGCCGAGGCCGGTGCCCGCCGGCTTGGTGGTGACGTACGGCTCGAACAGCCGTGCACGCAGGTCGGGCGGAATGCCGGGGCCTTCGTCTTTGACTTCGAGGGTCGCGGTCGTCGCCAGCGCGCGCACCGTGACCGTCACGGCGCCGCCTTTGCCCGTCGAGAGCATCGCCTCTTCGGCGTTCTTGATCAGGTTGACGAGCACCTGTGTCAGCTGGTCGCGGTCGGCCTCAACGATGGCGCCTTCTTCGAGCTGTGCGACGTACGTGATGGCGTGCGGCGCGTAGAGCGCGAGGACCTGGCGGCACAGCTCGGCGAGATCCACCCGGGCCAGCGTCGGGCGGGGCAGGCGGGCGAACTGCGAGAACTCGTCGACGATGCGCTTCAGCCGATCGACCTCTTCGAGCACCGCGACCGCGCTTTCCGTGAACAGCGCCCTGAACCGCGGGTTGTCCTTCTCGCTCGCGGCGACCAGCGTCTCGAGCGACATGCGAATCGGCGTCAGCGGGTTCTTGATCTCGTGCGCGACCCGGCGCGCGACTTCCTGCCACGCGGCAATGCGTTCACTCGCGACCAGCTTGTCGGTGGTGGCCTTGAGGTCGACCATCATCTTGTTGAACGTCTGCACCAGCACCTTGAGCTCGCCCGTCGCGCGTTCTTCGACCCGAACATCGAGCTCGCCCGCCGCGATGCGCCGCGCGGCATCGGTGAGCGCTTCGACCGGGCGGGTGACGCGACGGGAAAGCACGAAGCCGACTCCGACCGAAAGCAGCAGGCCCAACGCGGCGAGGGCGAGAAACGCACGCAGCACTTCGGTGCGGGTCGCGATCAAATCCGCGCGTGAGAAGTACAGGCGCACCTCGGCGACGGGCGCCCACGAGACGGTGCGCAGCGTCGTCGGTTCGGCCGCACTTCCTGCGGTGCCGAGCTTCTCGTTGCCGCCCCACACTTCGACGCGCGCGCCCGTGAGCCGCGACAGCTGCTGCGCCACGCGTTCATCGAGCAAGCTTCCGCCCACTGCCCACACGCGTGTGTCGCCGTAGTCGAGCGCGCGCGACGTGACGAGCGCGGGCCGCGTGTGAAGCCCCGTCTCGTCGCGGAGCTCGACCTGCACGGGCACCAGCGTGTGGTTGCCCTTCGTCGCCTTGAACAGCGCCTCGTCGAGGTCACCGAGCCGCGCAGGCAGATGACCCGACGACAGCGTGCGGCCGTCGGCATCGAACAGGCTCAACACCGACAATCCGCGCGGCACCATCAGCGTCGCGGCGGCCGACGTCAGCGCCGGAGGAGGAGGCGTCTTCGCGGCATCGCGGGCGGCGTCTTCGAGCGCGGGGCTCGTCGCGAGCTCATCCATCGCGCGCTGAACGTCGGCGCCCAGCCGCTGCACCGTCGCGTCGACGGCGGCCATCTCTTGATCGATGCGGCCTTCCTGTTGCCGCTGAAGCAGCGCCGACAAATTCCGAAGCGCGATCGGCACCACCGCGAAGACCTGCAGCAGCGCGAGGCCGAGGAAGGCGACCGCCAGCGTGGTGCGCAACCGCATCGCTTCAATCCTGCCCGAGAAAGACGGCGTCGAGCAGCGGCAACCCCTGCGCGTCCGTCTTCAGGTTCTGCACGTCTTTCGCCGACTGAATGCCCAGCGCCTGCGCGTACAGCGGAATCAACGGCAGCTCGGGCCAGAGCTTTTCGGCCAGCGCCTGCGCGGCACGGGCGCGGGCCTTGTCATCGGCGATCGCTCCCAGTGCCGCGAGCTGCGCCGCCAGCTGATCGTGCCGGCCTCCCAGCTCGAGGGCGAGCGCGACGGCCAGCGTGGGAACGTTGGGAATGAGCACCGACTGCAGCGCGAGATCCGCGTCGGGCTTCGCGCGAAGGGCGGCGCGGCTCAGCGGCTTCAGGGCAATGCGATACCCCGAGGCGTGCAGCTTAACCTGCAGACGTTCGGCGACGGCGCGGTGGTCGGGCAGCGCGGCGTCGTAGGCGAGGGTCAGCTCGCGCGCCG
>JAYUXE010001112.1:0-3050 GCA_043753165.1 Archangiaceae bacterium
TACGGCGGAACGCTGTACGCGAAGTTCGACACGGTGCCGGTGGACGACGTCCTTCGCTACAAGAACGGCACCGACGGCGGGGTGGCTCGCTTCAAGGACAAGTACGTCATCATCGCGGGCCTCGCGACGGGCACGGGCGACATCAAGGGCACGCCGCTCGAGGCGAACACGCCGGGCGTCGCGAAGCAGGCGGCGATTCTGCAGAACCTGCTCGACGGCCAGTTCATTCTGCGCGCGCCGTTCTGGTTGTCGTTGCTGCTCGCGTTCCTGCTCGCGATTTTCTCTGCCTCGCTGGTCCTCGTCGTCCGCAACAGCTTCGTCGACATCGGCTGGCCGGCGGCGCTGTACATCGGCTTCTTTCTGCTGACGGGCGGCTTCCTCGTCGCGACGAAGATGCACATCCTTTCCGCGCTGCCGGGTCTTGCCGGCACGCTGGCCTCGGTGCTCGCGACCGGCTGGGAAAAATTGTTCGCCGACAAAGAGCGCGCGCGCATGAAGGCCGCCTTCCAAAACTTCATGGAAGCAGACCTGGTGGATCAGCTGATCGAGCAGAAGAAACTGCCGAAGCTCGAAGGCGAGAACCTCACCATCACCGCGTTCTTTTCCGACCTGAAGGGCTTCGGCGCGTTCACCGAGAAATACAAAAGCGATGGCCACGCGCTGATGCGGATGTTGAACCGGTACCTATCGGCAGTGACGCCTTCGGTCATGGCCGAGGGCGCGTGCATCGATAAGTACATCGGCGACAAGGTGCTCGCGCTGTTCGGCGCTCCGAAGCACTACCGCGACCACGCGCTGCGGGCGTGCCGCGCCGCGCTCGCGGTGCAGAAAGCCGTCGGCGTGCTGCGCGAAGAGTTCCGCAAAGAAGGCCTGCCCGACGTCTACACGCGCATCGGCCTCAACACCGGCATCATGCTGGTCGGCAACATCGGCAGCGAGCAGCTGATGGACTACACGGCCATCGGTGACGAGGTGCAGCTGGCCGACAAGCTCGAGGAAGCGAACAAGGTGTTCGGCACCCTGATTCTCATCGGCGCCGGAACCTGGGAACACGTGCGAGACCACGTCGAAGCGCGCGAGCTCGACCACGTCAGGCTGCCGCACACCCCGCAGGCCACCACCATCTACGAGCTGCTGTCGATGAAGGGCGAGCTGCACTTCGACAAGGCAAAGGTGGTCGAGCTCTACGGCCAGGCGCTGGTGCTGTACCGCGGCCGCAAGTTCGACGACGCGTTGAAGCGGCTGCACACCGCACTGCAAATCGAAGCGGGCGATGGTCCGTGTCTGCGGCTGCAGCAGCTGTGCGCCGAATTCTCGAAAGTCCCGCCGCCTCCCGCGTGGGATGGCGTCTCATTGCTGGAATCGTAAAAAAGGAGCGTCACACACATGAAACGAATCGTCGGCTGGGCCACCGTGGCCGCGCTGGGAACCGGAGGGCTTGCGCTCGCCGCAGACCGTCAGCTGTTCATCAAGTCGAAAGACACGAAGCTCTTGAAGGACCCGAACCTCACCGCCAAGGTGGTGACGAACCTGCAGCCCGGCACCGAGGTGACGTGGAAGGGCGCCGACAGCAAAGAGAAGTCGCTGCACAAGGTCGTCGCGGGTGGAAAGGAAGGCTTCGTGCTGCAGGCGAACCTCACGCCCAGCAAGCCGGCCGACGAATTCTTGAAGGGCGACGGCAAGCCGATTTCCGCGCAGGCCGTGGCGAGCAGCGGGGCGGCGACCAAGGCGCTCACCCCCGCCGCGCTCAAGTACGCCGAAGCGAAAGGCCCGAGCGCGAACGAGGCCGCGTGCGAAATCATCTACCTCGAAGAGCACAACAACAACCAGGCCACGCCCGAGGCAATCGCTGCGCACCAGAAAGCGGCCGGGCTGACGGGAGGTGCGAAATGAAGAAGCTCGCACTGTTTGCGGCCGCGCTCGCGTGGTCGACCGGCTGCACCACCGTCAACGCCATCATGCGCGGCGATGCACAAGGCGCGATTCGTTCGGGCATCCAGGCCGGCGGTGAAGTCGCCGTCTCAGGGGTGGAAGGAAAGAGGGAATCCGACCGTGTGTGTCTGCCGATGCAGAACCAAATCATCCCGCTGGGTGAAGAGCGCGCGATTGGGGGCGCCATCGCCGTCGGCCTCACCGACAAGAACAAGGCGCACTTCTTCATCGACGGAAACACCGAGAAGAATCTCGCCACGCTCGCCGACGCGCAGAAGACGCCGGGCAAGGTGAAGCTGCCGGACAGCGACCGCAACAACCTGAACGCGTACGTCGGAAAAGTCGGCCGCAATCTGGCGAGCTATTCGTCGCGCCCGGAAATCGTCTGGACGTTTGGCGTGCTCGACAGCCCGACCGTCAACGCGTTCTCGGCGCCGGGCGGCTACGTCTTCGTCACCACGGGGTTGCTCAAGCTCGTCGACAACGAAGCGCAGCTGGCCGGCGTGCTCGGCCACGAAATCGGCCACATCGCCGGGCGCCACGCGCTCAAGAGCTACTCGCAGGTGAAGTACAAGCAGTGCGACCTCGCGACGGTCGGTGGCTACATGCTGAGCAAGGGCCTCGACATGGCGCCTGACTTCCGCCGCGCGGCCGCGAACGCGAAGTACTTCTCGGGTGGGAACCTGGACCTCGACAGCAACGACATGGCCGCCGGCCTCATCTCGTCCCTTGCAGACGGGTTCATCGACGACTTCATCAGCAAGGGGCTCGCCGCGCCGGATGAGTTCGAGGCCGACAAGCTCGCGGTCGAGCTCTCGACGTTCGCCGGCTACGACGCGGGCGAGTACGAGAAGTTCCTCGCGAAGCTTCCCGCGTCTGCCGACAGCCACCACCCGCCAATGGGTGAACGGAAGAAGGCGATCGACGCGGTGCAGGCCGAGCTCGCTCCGTTCGCAGGGAAGGGCGTGAAGCCCGATGCGCCCGAGCTGAAGCTGGCCCGGAAGTAAGCGCCAAACCCGAGGGGCGGACGGGTCTGATGGGGTTCCGCCCTTCGCTGGAATCCGAGGGACAGCATCAATCCCTCGAGGGTCAACCCCACATGACGCGCTCCTGCGGTG
>JAYUXE010001113.1:0-7149 GCA_043753165.1 Archangiaceae bacterium
GACCAGGACGGCTACGGCTCGACCGACCGCGGCACCAGCCGCCGCTGCGCTGCGGTGCCCAACTGGGCCGACAAGCTCGGCGACTGCAACGACAACGACGAGCTCGTGCACCCGAACGCCGTCGAGACGTGCAACGGCAAAGACGAGAACTGCAACAACCAGATCGACGAAGGCCTCACGATGACCACCACCTGGCCCGACGCCGACAAAGACGGCTACGGCGCCATCAACGGCGCGCCCGCCACCGGCTGTTCCACCGCCTCCCGCGCGCCCAACAACAAAGACTGCAACGACAACGACGCAAAGGTGAAGCCGGGCGCCGCCGAGGTCTGCAACGGCTTCGACGACAACTGCAACGGCCAGGTCGACGAGGGCGTGAAGATTCGCTGCGGCATCGGCTGGTGCGCGCGCTACGGCCCGACGTGCGACCCACTGCTCTGCATGCCGGGCGAGCCCATCAAAGAGACGTGCAACTTCTTCGACGACGACTGCGACGGCGTCGACGACGACGGCGTCACCTGCCCCAGCGGCGAAGAATGTCTGCAGGGCCAGTGCGTGACGGCGACCGCGGCGGAAATCGATGCGGGCATCGTCGTCATCCAGCCCGACGGCGGCATCCTCATCAAGCCGAAGCCACCCGACACGGTGCCTGGAACCTGCGCGAGCGTGCCGGGCGCGTTCGGACTGCTCGCCTGGTCAGGGTACGCCCTGCTGCGGGCGGCCACGCGTCGGCGCATCACCCGGCCATAGCCCCGTCAGCCGAGCGACGAACGCGGCACCAATCAACAGCGCCACGCCGAGCACGATGAGCATCGGCAGCTTGAGCAGGCCCTTCACGGCTGCGCCCCGACCACCAGCGCCCGGTAGAAACGAATCATGTCCGCATAGTCGGCCAGCCCGATGCGTTCGTCGACCCCATGCAGCCGCGGCAGGTCTTCGCTGCGAAACGTCACGGGCACGAACCGGTACACCTGCGGCGTGAGACCGGTGAAGAAGCGGGCATCGGTCGCTCCGTTCGAAGCGTTTGGCGCCACCACCACGCCGGGGAACACCTGCCGAATGGTGCGTTCAATCAACCGGTAGCCTTCCGCATCGACGGGAGAAACGGGCGACGGGTCCGACGACATCTTCGACTCGGAAACAGCGACCCCGACCCGTTCGTCGGCAATCACCTCTTTCACCCGCGCCAGCACCGTGGCCCGCGTCTCACCCGGGCGAATGCGGAAGTTCACCGCCGCCCACGCCTGGCGCGGCAGCACGTTGTCTTTCACGCCGCTGTTCATCATCGTCACCGCGGTCGTCGTCCGCAGCGTCGCGCTGGTCGACGGCGCGGCCGACAGCTGCTTCATCAACACCGACGAGAACAGCCATCGATTCCCCAGCACCAGCCTCGGCCCGAACGGCATCTCAGGAGCGACCGTGTCGAAGAACGTCCCCACCGGCCCTTCGAACGAGCCGGGAAACGGGTCGTTCTCGAGCCGGGTGATGGCCGCCGCGAGAATGCCGGCGTTCGTGTGCGGCGGCGGCATCGACGAGTGCCCGCCCTCGCCTTCGACCTTCAGCTCGAGCGTGACGAAGCCCTTCTCGGCGACAGAGATCAACGCCGCCTTCGGCTTCAGGCCCTTGATGATGCCGTCGGTGATCGCCGAGCCCTCGTCCAGCACCCACAGCGGCTTCACGCCCCGCTGCTCGAGCAAAGCGGCCAGCGCCGTCGCTCCACTGCCGCGCACTTCCTCGTCGTGGCCGAACGCGAAGTACACCGTGCGCCTGGGCACGAAGCCTTCGTCGAGCAACATCGTCGCCGCTTCGACCAGCGCGCACAGCGACCCCTTGTCGTCGACAGCGCCGCGGCCCCAGACGAACCCGTCGTGAATCTTTCCTTCCCACGGCGGCTGGCTCCACGACGCCTCGCTGCCAGGCTCGACGGGCACCACGTCCTGGTGCGCCATCAACACGACGGGCGGCAGCGACGCATCGCTGCCCTTCCACGTGAACAGAAGGCTGTCGCCGACGACCTCGCGCTCAAGCCGCGCGTGGAACGTGGGCCAGGTCGATTGAAGGTAGCGATGAAACTGCTGCAGCTCATCCGTGCCCGCGTCGGCGCTGACGACCGTGCGAATCGGCAACGCAGCCGCCAGGCGCGCCGCCACCTGCGCTTCGTCGACCGCGACCTTCGGCAGCGCGGCCACCTCGACCTGCTTCGAGCGCAACGTCAGCGTGCGCCCCAGCACCGAAATCGCCAGCACGAACACCACGAGCCCCAACAACTTCAGCGCGCGCTTCACGCGTCCTCCTGGCTCCGGCTGACCACCTGCGCGAACAGCCACATCCCCGTGCCCACGGCGAGCGCGAGCAGAAAAATCACCACCACCGTCGCGAGCCCGAAGATGAGCCGCACGTGCACTTCGGTCAGCGAGCCCCACGCAAACGACTTTTTGATCGGCTCGAGCAGCCCCACCATGTCCAGCGCACGCGCGGGAAACGCCTCCATCGCGAGGCACGGCTGTTCGACCCACCGCGGGTTCCAGATGCGGCGAATGCCGTCGAGCACGGTCGCGATCGCCAGATACAGGGCGGACAACAACGTCGCGTTGTGGGCACTGATGCGGAGAATCGGCAGCTTCACTGCAGCCGTTTTTTCAGCAGCGGCAGCCCGCGCTGAACACGGCCGCGCTCGGCTTGATTCTGGCTGACGGCAAGAAAGGCCTCGTACCAGATGACGCCGCGCTTCAACGAGTCGTTGTCTCCGCGCGCGAGCAGGTCGGCATACGCGAGCACGCCCGCGCTGAAAGAGGCGTCGAGCTCGGCGGCGCGGCCCATTTCTTCCAGGGCCTTCGGGTCGTCCTTCTGGCGAAGCGCGACGACGCCGGCCGCGTAGTGGGTGACCGCGAGGTGGGGCATCAGCAACAGCGCTTCATCCGCGGCCGTCTTCGCTTCGCGCAGCGCACCCGAAGTCGCCTGCAGGCGGGCCAGCGCCGCGTACGCCATCGCGCGATCCCAGCTGTTCGGCGCGTTCTTCGCCCAGTCCGACAGCTCTTTCGCGGTGGCCTTTCCGCCCGCGGGCTTTGCGTGGAAGGGGCCAATCTTCGCGCAAGCGCTCTTCGCATCTTCGCGGGCGGCGGCCTGGTACGCGGCGCCGGCCGTGTCGGCGTTGCCCTGGCGAACGAAGGCGGCTCCGATTTCGCAGAACGTCTCGGGGTCCTTGGGGTTGAGCCGGTTCGCCGCTTCCAGCGACTTCATCGCGCCCTTCGGGTCGCCAAGAGAGAACTGCACCTTCGCGCGGGTACGCCAGGTCTCGATGTCGTTCGCTCCGCCCTTCAGCGCCTTGCTGCTCGCGGCGTCGGCGTCCTTCAGCTTGCCGTTGAAGTACAGCGCGGCGGCGTAGTCGCTTTGCAGCTCGTCGATGGCCGCGTTGTCGGCGACGCCGGCTTCGGCAGCCTTCAGGGCTTCAGGCAACCGGCCGAGCACCAGCAGCGTGCGCACCAGCATGCGGCGCGCGGGAAGGTGCGAGCCGTTGCGTTCGACGGCCTTCGTCAACGGCTCGAGCGCGACTTCAGGAAGACCGAGCGTCAGCAGCAGCTCGCCCAGCGTCGCGTTCGCCTCGTAGTCGGCTGGATCTTTCGCCGCGTCTTCCAGCTGCGCCTTTGCTTTGTCCAGCGCGCTGCTCTTCATGTAGATGCGCGCGAGCGCGACCTGAATGGCGGCCTTGTTGCGCTTGCTCGTCTGAACCAGCTTCTCGAGCATCGCGACCGCCTTCTCGCCGCCTTCTTCCGTCGCATCACTGACCGCCAGCGTCACGGCGGCCTCAGCGGGGTACTTGCCGTTCACTTGCGTGCGGCCGAGCTCGGCGCGCGCGTTCTTCCAGTCACCCAGCTTCGAGTACGCGATGCCACGAACGAGCGAGACCTTTCGGCCCGAGCCGGCAGCGAGGCGCTTGTCGGCAATCAGCTCGCGCTCACGGCTGCGGGCGAGCAGCACCCGGCCGAGGCCTTCTTTCGCCTCTTCGGATTTCGGGTTGCGCTTGATGGCGGCGTCGTACGACTTCTGCGCCTTGTCCATCTGGCCCGCCGCCCGGTACGCCCCACCCAGCGCCATCTCGAACTCGAAGCCCTTGTCTTTGTAGTTGGCGAGCCCGTCGTTGAGGATTTTGAGCGCCTCTTCGTGCTTGCCGTTCGCCGACTGCAGCCGGCCCTGAAGCAGGTCGCGCCGCGAACGCTGGGCCAGGGGCAGCTCGGTCGTGGGCGGCAGCTGCACCACTTCATTCAGCGACTCCGACAGGTTGCGACCGAGCTCCAGCCGCGCCTGAGCGAGCGCGAGAATCCGCAGCGGGTGGTTCGGCGACAGCTTCGCCGCCGTGTCGGTGAGGATGTCGATCGCCTTTTCGTAGTCTTCGTACGCGACGTAGTACTCGCCCAGCGCGACGAGCGCGCGGACGTTGGTGGGCAGCAGCGCAACGGCCCGTTCGAGCCGCTTCAGCGCATCGTCAATCTTCCCTTCGGCCAGCAGCAGGCGGCCGGCCTCGGTGTGAATCTCGCTCTTGTCGATCTGGCTCGACATCACCTGCGCGCGGCGTTCGGGCGCAGCGTCCGAGACCAGCCAGTCGACCAGCAGCGCAATTTCCGGGTACGTGTCGCGCACGCCCGAACGGCTCAGCGCCGCGATGGCCGCCGACTTGTCTTCCGGCGCGCGCGTGTGCTCGGCGTACAGCATCGCGTGCGCGTACGCCGTCAGCGCCCAGACTTCCGTGCTGCTCGCATCCATCGACGCCGCGGCGCCCAGCGACTTCAGCGCGCTGGCGTAGAGCTCTTTCGTGTCGGCGTTGGCGTAGCCGCGGCCTTCGCCCAGCGCGGTGGCGAGGTCCTTTCCCGAGTTCTTGTTTCGCGTCCACGCGAAGCTGCCCGCGAGCCCGCCGACGATGATCAACAGGCCGAGCGAGACGCCAATCGTCAAGCCGTACTTCTGCAAGAACGTCTTCTTCGACGACTTCGCGGCCAGCTTCGCGCGCAGCTCACGCTCGTATTCTTTGGCGATCGCTTCGGTCGCCTGCGTGTTCATCTCGATCTTCGGCATCTCGAGCGACGACATCGGCTCGGGCATGTCGGGAATTTCATCGAGCAACCCGCCCGAGCCCTTCTTTGAAGAAGCCGCGCGCGTGGCAGGCGCGGCGTAGTTGTGCGGCAGCTGCTGTTCCGACGTCGGAATCTCGTTCTGCGCCGACACCACGTCGTCCAGCAGGCCGTTTCCCGCCGCAGAAGGCGCCGGGGCATCGAACTTCACCGGCACGTCTTTCTTCAGCAGCTCGTTCGACGGAATGATGGTGGGCCCATCGTCATCCGGCGGCGGCGGCGGCGCGGCCTTCACCACCGGCACCGTTCCTGAATCCGCGTGGCCAAACGCGGCGAATGGATCTCCTTCGTTGCTGCTGAGCGCGTCGAACGTGCTCGTCAGCCCGCGAATCACGTCCTCGCCCGTCTCTGTCCGGCGCGGCACGCTGGCGAACGGGTCGACATCGGCGGCCGGCAGTTCCTGCGTCGCCGACGCGCGGCCGACCTGGTGCGCTTCCGTGTGGTCGAGCTCGCCCGCGATCACCGGCAAATCCGTCTGCACCGACGGCGAATCGAGGCCGCCCGCATCGACGGGCCCCGACGTGCTGCCCGGGGTGTACGCCATCGTCACGACCGTCGGCATCGCCGAGTCGTCCGTCTTCTTCGGCTTGACGCCCGGCTTCTTCGCCTCGGCCGCAGGCGAAGGCAGCGCCGACATGATGGCGGTGGCCTGCGGATCCGACTTGCTCGTCGAAGGGAAGGGGTCGACCGCCTCGGTCAGCGCCGACTCGTCCCCTAAAATCGGAGCCGGCCCGCCCGCGAGCGCCGCCCGCGTCTGCTCGAGCCACTGCTTCACGCGGCCATCGTTCGGCTGCAGCGCCGCGGCCTTGCGCAGAATCGGCAGCGCGCTTCGGTACAGCCCCTTGCGCAGCAGCACTTCGCCAATCAGGTTGTAGGCGTGCGCGTTGTCCTTATCGATGTTCACCGCGAGGTCGAACTGGTTCATCGCCTCGCTCGCCTTGCCGAGGTTGATCAGCGCCTTGCCCCACATCACCCGGCCGACGACGGACTTCGGGTGGTGCGAGAGGCCTTGCTGACACACCTCGATGGCGCGCGCGTGATCGCCCTTGTCGATGAACGCTTTGGCCAGCTCGACGAACACCGTCGACGACGGGTCCTGCGCCAGAATCTGGGAGTACTTCTCGACCAACGGCCTGGACATTCGGGAAGCGGACCTTACCCAACACGGGTGCTACCGTCCCGCGCCATGAAAGGATCCTGGCTGCTGATTTTTCCGCTCTGCTTTTCGGCTTGCGCCACGGTGCCCAAAGGCGACATCGAGCTCTTGAAGCCCACCATCGAGGCCTTTCACCAGGCCGCCCGGTGGAAGGACTTCCAGGCCATCGGCGACCTGCTCGTGCCCGAAAAGCGCGACGCCTTCATCGCCGCCCGCAAATCGATGAAAGACGAGAAGGACCTCTTCATCAGCGACTACGAGCTGCAGGACGCCAAAATCTCTACCGACCTGCTGCGCGCTTCCGCCGTCTCGCACATCAAGTGGTACCGGCTGCCGTCCGTGTCCGAACAGGACTCCGAGGTCACGAGCAACTGGATCTGGAAGGACAAGGGCTGGCGGTTGGACAGCCAGAGCGGGGGTCCTTTCGCGAGTGAGCTGAAGCTCTAACCCACAAAAAAAACCGCCCGTCGTCTCGGGGCCGGCCGAGGCGACGGGCGTCGGGTGTTCCCCAATGGAACCCCCTTACCGAATCTTTATCAGAGCAATCGCGGTGCCATGACGGCCGCGTCTGCCAAAACAAGCGATTCAGAAGGGTTGCAGATCAAAACCAGCGATGTAGGTGAATCTCACCCACGACAACGCTGTCGGGTCACTCACCCAACACCGAACGGATCGTCTCCCGCATCGAGTGCGCCGGGTGCCACTGCGTTTCCGTTTGCCACCGCGCGCCATCGACCATGCAGAGAAACTGAATGTGGTCGAGCTCTTCGGGCGGGAAGCTGGCGAGCCGGTACTTGAACAGCGCGCGCAACACCGGCCGGGCGATGGGGTGCGGCACCGGAATGGGCGACGAGCCGAGCTCTTTGA
>JAYUXE010001114.1:0-3049 GCA_043753165.1 Archangiaceae bacterium
CCGCCCAGCGGCAGCGACGTGACGAGGTTGCCTTCGCGCACGGCGCCCATCGCGGCGATCAGGCGATCCAGCGGGCGCTGTACGGTGATGCGGATGAGGAGCCAGCCAATCACCGCAAGCCCGGTGATGAGGGTGAGGATGGTGAAGAGGCGCGACTCGGCCATGGCAAGAAGGTCGCGGCGCAGCTCGTCCAGCGGGCGCACCAGCACCACGACCCCGAGGCCTGTGCCGTCATCCGCGCGAAGCGGCACTCCCGTGACGAGACGGGTGAGGCCACGCGGGCCTTCGAAGAGGGTGACGGTATGGCGGGTGGCGGCGACTTCGGCGGCGATCGCGTCGACACCGTTTCGTGCATCGGGGCTGGTCGAGGAGCTCGTCGACAGGTGCCTCGCGGCATCGAAGACGAAGACGTCGATGGTCGCATCTTTGAGCTCGAGGGAATCGAGCACTTCCGACACGTCGGCCGACTGCCCGTCACGCAGCGCGTTCTCGATCGCGATCTGCACTGCGGTGCCCAGGAGCTTCACGTCGTGCTCGGTCGCGGCACGAAGGTCGATCTCTTCCTGCCGGAACTCCCACGCGCCGTAGCCGGTGAGAATCGCGCTGCTGGTGACCGTCAATGCGAGGGCGAGTTGGGTGGTCAGTCTCACGCGAAAGCAGCGTGGCATTTGTGCACAGTCGATTCAATAGCAACCACATGATTATGTGTAAACGCTTAAAATCACTGGGACGACGCCGGGCCCTTGCTTGCGTAGAGGGTGGGCGTGTCATTCGCCCAACTGGTGGTGTTCAGCGTGTCAGCAACGGCCTGTGCGGCCCCGATTCGCGCGCCCGAGTGCGGTGCGGCCGAGCCTTTTGCAAAGGTGGCGACCGTCGTTCCGCTGCGGACGCAGCGCCCCGGGTTCCCGGCGCACGTACCCCACTGGTCGCTGGTGGGTGCGCGACTGACGCTGGTGGATGCCGAAGGGCTGGACGTTGAAGCCTGGCAGCGGCGGGTCGACTGCCGGCTCGCGCGCGCCGACAGCCCGTTTCCGCCCGGGGTCGAAGCGCGCGTGTCGATCGAGGCCGCGCTGCCGGTGGTCGAGCTTCGCGCCAACTCTCTGTCTTCTGCCCGCGCCGTGCTCGCGCAGGCGCAACACCTCACCACTGGAGAAACACCATGACCCGCCTCGTCGTCTGTCTTTTCTTCGCTGGTTGCACCCCGCACGTGGCGGAAGTCAGCGAACAACCCGAACCGAAGCCCGTCGTCGCCGAAGGCCGCGTCAGCATCGGAAAGTCATCGCGCGCCTTCATCGACGTGCAGCCAGTCGAGCAGCAGAGCAGTGGGCCCGTGGTGCGCGCTCCAGCACGGGTGGCGTTCAAGGATGGGTCGACGTCACAGCTGGGCGCGGCGTTCTCTGGCCGCGTCGTGAAGGTGCACGTGCAGACGGGTGATGCGGTGGCGGTGGGCGATGCGCTGGTGACGCTCGATTGCCCAGACGCGGCGGCCGCTCGCACCACGCTGCAAACGGCGACCGCGGCGTGGAAGGAAGCGAACGTGTCGTTCGATCGCGAGAAGCGAATGCTCGAGCAGGGCGTGGGCATCGAGCGCGAGAAGCTGGCTGCCGAGACGCGGCTGTCGGACGCGGCGGCCGAGCTCGCGCGGGCCCAGAGTGCGATCGCGTTTGCCGGCCCCGGAAGCGGAACGAAGGTGACGCTGCGTGCGCCCATTGCCGGCAAGGTGATCGCTCTGCGCGCGACGTTGGGGTCGACGGTGCAGGCGGGCGGAGAGCCCGTGGTCGAGCTCGGAGATCCCGCGGGCCTCTGGGTGGTGGCCGAAGTCTTCGAGCGCGACGTCGCGTCGGTTCATGAAGGCGCACGCGCAATGGTCGAGCTGCCTTCGGCGCGCGAGCCGCTGGAAGGCAAGGTGACTTCGATCGGGACGATGGTCGCGACCGCCCTTCGCACCGTGCCCGTTCGCATCGAGCTGAAGACCTTCGCGCAGGTGCGGCCCGGGATGTACGGCCGTGCCCGCATCGAATCGAACGAAGCTGGAATCTCGGTGCCGACCGAGGCGGTGCTGATTCGCGATGGCCGCGAGACGGCCGTCTACGTCGAGACGTCGCCGCTGAACTACCTGCGCAAGGCGGTGGTCGTCGCGCAGCCTGTCGAAGGCCGCGTGCAGGTGCTGTCGGGCCTGGCGCCAGGCGAAAAGGTGGTGGTGAAGGGCGCGCTGTTGCTCGACGGCTCGGCGGATCAACTGCTGTGAACGCCCGAAAACTGATCGAGTTCTGCGTGCAACGCCGGCTGCCGGTGCTGGCGGTGACGCTGGGAATCGCCGCGTTCGGCATCGCGTCTTACTTCGAGACGCCCATCGAAGCGTTTCCCGATGTGACGAACATCCAGGTGAACGTGATCGCCCAGATGCCGGGCCTCGCGCCGGAAGAGATCGAACGCCAGGTGACGGTGCCGCTGGAACGTTCGCTGAATGGCACGCCAAAGATGTCGCTGATGCGCAGCGAGAGCCTGTTCGGTTTGTCGCTGCTGACGCTGACGTTCGAGGACGACGCCGACGCGTTCAAGGCGCGCACGATCGTCACCGAACGGCTGTCTCAAGCCGAGCTGCCGGCAGGGGTGGAAGTGAAGCTTGCGCCCGAGGCGACGCCGCTGGGGGAAATCTACCAATTCCGGGTGACGACCGATCGCCACACGCCTTCCGAGACGCGGTCGGAGCTCGAGTGGAACATCACGCGCATCCTGCGGCAGGTGCCGGGCGTCGCCGACGTCGTCACGTTCGGCGGTTTCCTCAAAGAGATTCACGTCGAGGTCGACCCGTCGCGGCTGCTCGCGCACGAGCTCACGCTGGGCGACGTGACCGAGGCGCTCGAGAAATCAAACCGCAACGTGGGCGGCGGCTTTCTTCGCCACGGCGATCAAGAGCTGATCGTGCGCGGCGTCGGCTACCTGCGCAGCCCGCAAGACGTTTCCGACATCGTGCTCAAGAGCGAGAACGGAACACCCGTCACCATCGGCGACGTCGCGCGGCTGGTCGACTCGCACATGCCGCGGC
>JAYUXE010001115.1:0-3047 GCA_043753165.1 Archangiaceae bacterium
ATGTCGTACGCGGGGCCGGGGCAGCTGGTGCCCGTCGACGACAACCCGAACAACGTCATCACCCGCCTCTTCGGAGCTGCGTCGGCCACCCCCGGCGCCGACCCGACGCTCGAGAAGAAAAAGGCGATCATCGCGTTGAACCGGCGGCAGCTGCGTCGGCTGCGCGCGGTGGCGCCCGAGAAGGAACAGGCGAAGCTCGATCAACACCTCGCCGCGTTAAACCGCCAGGAACAGCGGCTGTCGGCGCCGGGCTCGTCGATGACGGTCGGCTGCGTGCGGCCCACGCTGATGCCGGGACTTCAGCCGGGAAGCAACGCCGCGTTCCCCGATCTCGGCGCCGCGCAAATGGATTTGCTCGTCGCCGCGCTCGCGTGTGACCTGACGCGCGTGGCCTCGCTGCAGTGGAGCCACACCGTCTCGCCGATGGTGCCGTCGTGGTTGCAGCTCACCGAGGCGCACCACGAGCTGAGCCACATGGCCGACGTTGCGGGCGTGGCGAAGTTCGTGAAAGCCGAACGCTGGTTCGCGACGCAGTTCGGGCTGTTGCTCGACAAGCTGAAGGCCACTCCGGACCCACTCGGGGGTGGGTCGCTGTTCGACACCAGCCTCGTGCTCTGGTGCAAAGAGATGGGCGATAGCCGCGCGCACGTTTGTGAAGGCGTGCCGATGGTCCTCGCGGGCAAAGCAAATGGAGCGCTCACCCCCGGCAAGTACCTGCGCACGTCGGGCGAGTCGCATCAGAAGCTGCTCGTGTCGCTGTGCCACTTGATGGGCCTTTCGAATGGCTCGTTTGGCGACCCTTCGAAGGGCATGGGCCCGCTGGCGGGGCTCACGTGAAGCGCCTCGTCGCGGCACTGCTGTTGTTCGCCGGTTGCGATGGAAGAATTTCGACGACGGAACCCGTACCCGACGGCGGGGTCGTCTCTGCCGATTGTTCGACCAGCCCCGAGCCTCCGCGGCGCGTGCGTCGGTTGACGCGGCTCGAGCTCGAGACGACGGCGAACAGCGTGATGCAGCAGTCGTTGCCGCTGGTAGGGCAGCTCGCTCCGGACGTGGTGGTGGCGGGGTTCGACACGTTGTCGGACGCGTTGGTCGTGACGCCGTTGCTGGCTGAGCAGCTGGGCACGGTGGCCGAGAAGCTGGCGGCGGAAGTGAAGACGAACCCCGCACGCTTCGGCACGACGCGCGACGCGTTCATCGACACGTTCGGAGCGCGCGCGTTTCGGCGGCCGCTGACTGCGGGCGAGAAGCAGGAATACCAGGCGCTGTACGCGATGGCCGCCGCCGAAGGCCACCCCGCCGCGGCAGCGCTGGTCGCCGAAGCGATGCTGCAGTCGCCGTTCTACGTCTACCGAACCGAGCTGGGCGCACTGGGCACCGACGGCAAGTGGGCGCTGACACATGACGAGCTGACGCAGCTGTTGAGCTACCTGCTGACGGGCGCTCCACCGGATGACGCGCTGCAGGCGGCGGCGCTGGGCGATGCGACGGTGCTGACGGCGCAGGCCGAACGGTTGTTGATGACGCCAGCGGCGAAAGAGCAGCTGGGCACGTTCATCGAGAAGTGGCTGGCCATCGAAGGCATCGCGTTCGTCCCGAAGTCGGGCGCGCAGGCGGCGGGGTTCGATGAAACGGTGCGGGCGTCGATGCGGCAGGAAGCGCGCGCGTTTCACGCCCAGGTCTTCACGTCGGGTGGCACGTACGGCACGTTGATGTCACCGGGCTACAGCATGGCCGACGTGACGCTGACGGCGTTCTACGCAGAGCCGATGCGCGGCGGCTTGTTGACGCTGGGCTCGTTGCTGTCTGTCTACGGCAAGGCGACGGGTCCCGCGCCTGTTCAACGCGGAGAAGTGATTCGCGAACGGGTGCTGTGTGAGGAATTGCCGCCACCGCCGCCGAACGTGAATGCGCAGCCGCCGGCGGAATCGTCGGGCAAGACGGCGCGAGAACGTTTCGCCGCGCACGAGAACGTGGCGTCGTGTGCGAACTGCCACCGGCGCATCGACCCGATTGGTTTTGGTTTCGAGAACTACGACGGCACGGGCCGCTATCGCGCGACGGACAACGGCAGCGCGATCGACGCGAAGGGTGAAGTGAAGGGCCTCGATGGGGCCGACGTGGCGTTCGACGGCGTGCGCGGGCTGGCGACGGTGCTGGGCAATTCACCGCAGGCGCGCGGCTGCTACCTGCGGCAGTGGGTGCGCTTCGGGCTTGGCAGCGACGGCTTCGGGTGTGGGCTCGAACGTGACTTCGGGAAGTCCGACCAGCCGCTTCGTGCGGCCGTGTTGAGCCTGGTGGCGTCGAAGGGGTTTCGGTTCCGCGCCGGGCCCGCGGTCGCGGTGGTGCCGCCCAACGAGCCGCCGCTGACCTTCGACACGCCCGACGCAGGCACGACGCCTTTGCCTGCGATGAATGGGGTCGAAGTGGTGCGGAAGCCGAATTCGGACTGGGCGACGGGCTTCTGCGAGGACGTGGCGGCGAAGAACATCACCTCCGCAGCGCTCGACTGGAAGGTGACGTTGGCGGTGAGCGGCACCGTCAACCAGTCGTGGAACTCGACCTACGTCGCCGTGGCGGGCGGCACCGAATTCTCGGGCGCTGCGTGGAACAAGACGCTGCAGCCCGGGCAGACCGCGGGCTTCGGCTACTGCGCGCTCAAGTAGCCGGAATGACGCCGTCGGCGATGGCGATCGCGCGGACGGCGTCGATGGTGTCCGCTTCGGCCGCGGTCTTGTCGGGGCGGTATCGAATGAGCCGCGCGTGGCGCAGCGCGAAGCCACCTTTGTACTGGGTCGAGCGCAGCACGTCGTTGAACGCAATCTCGACGACGAGCTCGGGGCGCACGTGGACGATGTGGCCTTCGCGGTCGACTTCGCGCGCGAGCAGCTCGGCCGTCTGCCAGGCGAGCACCGCATCCGTCATGCCCTTGAACGTCTTGCTCACCATCATGAAGCCGCCTGACGGGTTCCGCGCGCCGAGGTGGATGTTCGACAGCACGCCCTTGCGACGGCCCGAGCCCCACTCGACTGCGAGCACCACGAGGT
>JAYUXE010001116.1:0-3045 GCA_043753165.1 Archangiaceae bacterium
CAGTCAGAGCTGCTGTACGCAGACGAGACCGCGCTTCACATCTACGACGGCCCGACGGGAAACGAGCGCGCCACCCTGCCGCACTGTTCGGCGACGACCTACGACATGCCCGTGGTGGCCGACCTGGATGGTGACGGCTCGGCAGAGATTGTGATCGCCGAGAACACGTTCGCCGCGGGCTTGATTGGCTGCGATGGCGGCACCGAGCCGGGCATCCGCGTGCTGGCCGAGAAGCGTGGGCGGTTCGCGAACACGCGGCAAATCTGGAACCAGAACACGTATCACGTGACCCACGTCTGCGACGGCGAGGACCTGGTGTGCGGCGGCCCGTTCGACCCGCGCAACGTGCATGGCGCGATTCCCAAGAACGAGCCCGACAGCTGGACGTTCGTGCCAGCGCCGGGCCCTGCGTTCAATGCCTACCGGGCGAACCTCAGCAGCGGCTTTTCACGCGCGGACCTCGCGGTGGGCGCGGTGGCGGTCGATGAATCGAAGTGCCCTGCGCGGCTGACGTTGAAGGCGCGAATCGAGAACCGCGGCGCACGCAGTGTCCCGCCCGGCGTCGACGTCGCGTTTCAGGTCGCGGGCGTCACGGTCGCGGCGGCAAAAACGACGCGGCGGCTGCGCGCGGGCGAATTCGAAAATGTCTCTGCGGTCTGGACACCCATCGCGGGCTTCGCGTGGCCGGTGCAGCTGCAGACGGTGGTGAACCCGGCCGGACTCACCGCGGAGTGCGAGGCAGGCAACAACACCGGGCCCGTCGTCAGCGTCCGCTGCGATTAGGAGCGGGCAAGGTCCTGCGCGCGATCGTTCGTGAATGGATTGGGTGGCTTTGAGGTAAATCGCTGCCCACGATGTCACTGCCCATTGCGCTTTTGAGCCTCGCTGTCCTCACCGCTGCTCCTTCGAAGAAAGGGACCCCTTCCATGACGACCAAGAACACCCTGCTGGCCCCGTGGGCCGGCGCGTACGGTGGCGTGCCTCCGCTGGACAAGGTGAAGGTGCCGGACTTCAAGCCCGCGCTGGAAACGGCGATGGCCGAACAGCTCAAAGAGATCGACGCGATCGCAAACAGCACCGAGCCCGCGACGTTCGAGAACACGATCGCGGCGATGGAAAAGGCCGGCAAGTCTCTGGCGCGCGTGTCGACGCTGTTCGGCATCTGGTCGTCGAGCAAGTCGAGCCCCGAGTTCCAGAAGGTCGAGACCGAGATGATGCCGAAGCTCGCGGCATTCACCGACACCATCATCCAGAACCCGAAGCTCTTCGCGCGCATCAAGGCCGTCTACGACTCGCCCGAAAAATCGAAGCTGACGCCCGAGCAGCAGCGGCTCACCTGGTACCAGTTCAACAGCTTCTCGCGACAGGGCGCGAACCTCGACGCCGCGCAGAAGACGCAGCTGTCCGCGTACAACCAGCAGCTCGCGAAGCTCTGCACGCAGTTCAGCCAGAACCAGCTGGGTGACGAAGAGAAAGAGTTCCTCACCATCGAGACGAAAGAAGGGCTCGCCGGCCTGTCTGAAGCGCAGGTCTCCGGAGCCGCCGCCGAAGCCGAGCAACGCGGCCTCAAGGGCAAATGGGTGATCGCCAACACGCGGTCGGCGATGGAGCCCTTCCTCATCTACGCGTCCGATCGCAGCCTTCGCGAGAAGGGCTTCAAGATGTGGACGAGCCGCGGCGACAACGGCAACGAACGCGACAACAACAAGATCGCCAGCGAGATTCTGCTGGTCCGCGCGAAGAAGGCGAAGCTGCTCGGCTTCCAGACGTACGCGCACTGGCGGGTCAGCGATGCGATGGCGAAGGATCCACAGACCGCGCTCGACCTGATGATGTCGGTGTGGCAGCCCGCGCGCGATCAGTTCAAGAAAGACGTCGTCGAGGCCCAGGCGATCGCGGACAAAGAGAAGGCGGGGATCAAGATCGCTCCGTGGGACTACCGGTACTACGCGGAGAAGCTGCGGAAGCAGAAGTACGACCTCGACCTCAACGAGGTGAAGCCGTACCTGCAGCTGCAGCACATGCGCGAGGCGATGTTCTGGGCGGCGAAAGAGCTCTACGACTTCAGCTTCACGAAGGTCGACGGCCTGCCCGTGTTCGACCCCGAGATGAGCGTCTACGAGGTGAAGCGCGGCGGCGAGCACGTCGGCCTCTGGTACTTCGACCCGTACGCGCGGCAGGGCAAGCAGTCGGGCGCGTGGATGAACGCGTACCGCGAGCAGCAGAAGCAGGACGGCAACATCTCGACGATCGTCTCGAACAACTCGAACTTCATCAAGGGCGCGAAGGGCCTCGACGCAACGCTGTCGTGGGACGACGCCCGCACGATGTTCCACGAGTTCGGTCACGCGCTGCACGGCCTCAACTCGAACGCGACCTACCCGTCGCTGTCGGGCACCAACACGACGCGCGACTTCGTCGAGTTCCCGTCGCAGTTCAACGAGAACTACCTGTCGACGCCTCAGGTGTTGAAGTTCCTCGTCAACGCGAAGGGTGAGTCGATTCCGGCCGACCTGCTGAAACGCATCGAAAAGGCGGCGACCTTCAATGAAGGGTTCGGCACGGCCGAGGCGCAGGCGAGCGCGATCGTCGACATGAAGCTGCACCTCGCGGGCGAAACGCCGATCGACACGAAGGCGTTCGAGAAGAAGACGCTGGCCGAGATTGGGATGCCGCCCGAGCTGGTGATGCGCCACCGCATTCCCGCGTTCGGTCACATCTTCTCGGGCGATGGGTACGCGGCCGGCTACTACAGCTACATCTGGTCTGAGGTGCTCGATCACGATGCGTTCGGCGCGTTCACCGAGGCGTCGGGGCCGTACGACAAGGCGGTGGCGAAGAAGCTGCGCGACACCGTGATGAGCGTCGGCAACACGGTCGACCCGGCCCAGGCGTTTCGAAACTTCCGTGGCCGCGACCCGAAGCCCGACGCGCTGCTGCGGCACAAAGGGTTCCCGGTTCCGGCGGCGGCGCCTGCGAAGCGGCCCTGATTTTCAGGGGTGGCAGGGGCCGTCGAAGAAGAAGGCCCAGCAGCCTTTGCTGCAC
>JAYUXE010001117.1:0-3045 GCA_043753165.1 Archangiaceae bacterium
TCTTCACTGCCCTGCGTCTCTCGGCAGCGATCGGCCTTTCAGCTGGGGCAGGGTGTTCTTGAACTGCCTGCTGATCTCGCCGAGGTGGTTGAGCACGGCCTCGCCTGCATCGCCTTCGGCGGGGTACGGCTGAATGGGCACCTCGGGAAACTTGTCCGAGAAGGCGGGGATGACGGTCGTCTTCCGAACCCCGCGGGCGTCGACTTCCATCTTCACCATCGCGGTGCGCTTGTCGCGCGGATCCCAGTTGCCGCCAAAGACGAAGTTGCCCAGCGAATAGACGACGGGTCGCCCGTTGTAGAGCTCGATGCCCTGCAGCACGTGCGGGTGGCTGCCGATCACCGCCGCCGCCCCGTTGTCGATCGCCACGTGTGCGAGCTCGAGCTGGTACGGCTCGGGCGACGTCTTCCCCTCGCGGCCCCAGTGAAAGAAGGGAATCACCAGGTCGGCTTTCGTGCGCGCTGCCTTGATGTCTTCGACGAGCCACGCCTTCAGCTGCGCGACATCGCTGTGATGGCCCGCGACGCCCGGCGTCGCTTCCGTGGCGATCACTTCCTTCGGCTCGATGTTCCGGTCGCCCAGGAAGAAATAGCCGAGGAACGCGATCTTCACGCCCTTCACCGTCACGACGGCCGGCGCCCGCGAAGCCGAAAGGGTCGACCCGGCCCCGAAGTGCACGATCTTCGCGGCGTCCAGCGTCGCCTGCGTGTCCGTCAGCCCTCGTGAGCCGTAGTCCATCAGGTGGTTGTTCGCGAGGCTGACCACGTCGACGCCGCCCGCCTGCAGCGACGCCACGAATTCCGGCCGCGCGCGGAAGTTGAAGTTCTTCGGAATCTTTTCGCCCTCGAGCGTGAACGGGCACTCGAGGTTGACGACGAACAGGTCGGCCTTATCGGCCAGTGGCTTCACCTGCGCGAACCCGTGCGCGAACATCTCTTCGCGGCTGCGGCCCTTCTTGATCTGCTCGTCCACGTATTCTTCATGGTGGAACCCCAGCGTCACGTCGCCGCCGAAGAGCAACGTCACCACCGGAGCCGCCGCGAACAAGGTCCACATGAGGGGACTCTACCCTTCCGATCTGCTAACTCGCAGCGCGGCATGGCGAGGGAAAGAGACAGCATCGCAGCGTCCGACGAGCACAACTCGCGCGGCATCGAGCTCGCCGACCGCGGCTGGCTCGACGAGGCGATCAAGGAATTCAAAAAGGCGATCGACCTCGACCCGAACTCCGCCCACGCCCACGACAACCTCGCCACCGTCTACGCCGAGAAGAAGCTCTTTCGCGAAGCGCTGGCCGAATACCTCACCGCCCTCAAGCTCGAGCCCGACAGCGCCACCGCCCACTACAACCTGGCCTGTTTCCTTTCGACCCACGGCACCGACTTCGCCATCGCCGAGTACAAGGAAGCGATCGAGCTCGACCCCGAATACCCCGACGCGCACTTGAACCTCGGGCTCACCTGGGCCGACGTCGGCCGCGTCGACGAAGCCGTCAAAGAGCTTGGCACCGCGATCGAGCTCGAGCCGTCGGACGCTTTTCCCCGCCACGAGCTCGCCGCGCTGCAGATGGACGAAGGCGACTACCGGGCGGCGATCGCGCAGCTCAAAGAAGTCGTGCGCCTCGAGCCCGACAATTTCGAGGCCAACCTCGACCTCGGCATCTGCTACGCGCAGAAAGGTTTCTACGCCGAAGCCGAACGCGCCTACGAAAAGGCCCGCACCCTGAGCCCCGAAGACTTGCTGCTGACCTACAACATGGGCGCCCTCTACGCGCTGTGGGGCCGACCCCGCGAAGCGCTGGATCAGCTGAAGCGCGCCGTCGTCCTCGACAAGGGCAAGGTGCAGGCGTGGCTCGCCACCGACCCCATGTTCGATTCGCTGAAGGCGGATCCCGAGTTCGAGGCGCTCTTCTAAGACCGTGCAATTCGCAGCCTTAGGTTTCGCTTTCGTCCTCGTCCTGCTCAACGCCTTCTTCGTGGCGGTCGAGTTTGCGTTGGTCAAGGTGCGCCCGACGCAGCTCGAGGCGATGGTCGAACAGAAGCGCCCGGGCGCCGCGCAGGCGCTGGCGATGCGCAGCAAGCTCGACGCGTGGCTCTCGGCCTGCCAGGTCGGCATCACCCTGGCCTCGCTGGCGCTGGGTTGGGTGGGCGAGCCCGCGTTCGGCCACCTGATTGAAGCGGGCCTCGCGAAGATCACCCCCGAAGGCGAGCAGGCCCACGCGATCGCAAAGACGATCTCGCTCATTCTCACGTTCGGCACGATCACCTTCCTGCACATCGTCATCGGCGAGCAGGTTCCGAAGACGATCGCGATTCGCAGCGCAGAAAAAACGTCGACGATTCTCGCGTGGCCGATGAAGGCCTTCTACGTCGTCGGCTTCCCCGTCATCTGGGTCCTGAACTTCGGCACGCGCCTCGTGCTGCGCCTGTTCGGCCTGAAGCAGGGTGGGGAAGAGCACGAGGTGCTTCACGAAGACGAGCTGCGGCTCATCTTTGCGAACTCTGCGCAGGCCGGAGCGATCGACAGCTCTCGCGCCGAGCTCCTCGAACGCGCGCTGTCGATGATGGAAAAGACAGCGCGCCAGGTGCTCGTGCCGCGCACGCAGATGAAGTACCTCGACCTCGAAGCGTCGCTGGAAGACAACCTGCAGGCGGCCCGCACCGCCGGCCACACGTGGCTGCCGGTCGTCCGCGGCGGGCTCGACACGGTCGAAGGGCTCGTCAACGTGAAAGATCTGTTGTTCCTCTTGTCGCGCGGCGAGCTCAAGTCGATCTCGCAGGTTCAGCGGCCGGTGTTGTTCGTGCCCGAGAACGTGACGCTCGAGCAGCTGCTGACCGAGTTCCGCCGTCGCCACAAGCAGGTCGCCGTCGTCGTCGACGAGCACGGCGGCACCTCGGGCATGGTCACCATCAGCGACGTGGTCGCCGAGCTCGTCGGCAACATCGCGAAGCTGGGTCGCAAGGTCGAGCCCGTGCGCACGCTGCCCGGCGGCCGTTTGGAATTGCCCGGAACCGTGCAGCTCGACGATCTCGAAGACACGCTCGA
>JAYUXE010001118.1:0-3037 GCA_043753165.1 Archangiaceae bacterium
TACCTCGAACGGCGCAAGCCTGACTTCTCGAAGTTCCCGAGGCGTCCGTGAGCTCGGCGATCTGGTGGCAGGCAGCGCGTCCGAAGACCCTCGTCGCCGGCGTGGTGCCGGTGGCGGTCGGCTCGGCGCTCGCGCTGCGCGACGGGGCTTTTCTTCCGATCGCCGCGGGCATGGCACTGCTCGGAGCGCTGCTGATCCAGATCGGCACCAACCTCACCAACGACTACTTCGACTTCATGCGCGGCGCCGACACCGCTGATCGGCTGGGCCCCGCGCGCGTGACGCAGCAGGGGTTGCTTCCGCCACACGCGGTGAAGACGGGGGCGTTCGTGTGTTTCGCGCTCGCGGTCGTGGTCGGGCTGTACCTCGTGTCCGTCGGGGGCTGGCCGATTCTGGTGGTCGGCATCGCGTCGGTGATCGCCGGGTATGCCTACACGGGCGGCCCTTATCCGCTCGGGTACAACGGGCTCGGCGATGTCTTCGTGCTCGTCTTCTTCGGGCTCGTCGCGGTCGGCGGCACGTACTTTCTGCAGGCGCACGCGATCACGCCGATCGCGTTGCTCGCGGGCATCCCGGTTGGAACCCTGGGCGTCGCGCTGCTGGCCGTGAACAACGTGCGTGACGCGGCGACCGATGCGCGCGCGGGGAAGAAGACGCTGGTGGTGCGTTTCGGCACGGGCTTCGGGCGCGCCGAGTGGGTGGCGATGGTGGTGGCGGCGTTCGCGATTCCGGTCGCGTTGTTCGCGGCGGGGCAGGCGAGCGTGGCGGTGTTGCTGCCGTTGTTGGCGCTGCCGCTGGTGGTCGCTCCGTTCAAGCTGGTGAGAAACCAGAGTGGAGCCGTGCTCAACAACGCGCTCGCCGCGACGGCGCGCTTGCAGTTGGTGTTCGGGTTGCTGTTTGCCGTGGGGTTGGCGCGATGAAGCTGACGATCTCTTCTTTGCGGTTCGAGCTGGCGACGCCGATTGTGACGGCGGTTGAGACGATCTCGGTTCGGGAAGGGTTCCGGGTCGTGGTGGATGACGGCGAAGGCGAGGCGACCCCGCTGGTGCAGTTCGGCACCGAGTCGCTGGCCGAGACGAGCGCGGCGCTGCTCGCGTGGCGCGGGCCGGGCGCTCTGGATTCCGTCGAGGCGATCGCCGCGGCCACGCAGGTGCTGCAGAAAACGCCGGCTGCCCGGCATGGGCTCGAGGTCGCGCTGCTCGATCGCCTCGCGAAGCTTCGGGGAACTTCGATCGCGAAGCTGTTGAACGTGCAGGCGCGGCGGGAAGTGCGGTGCGCGGCGTTGATCGGTGGTTCGGATGCGGCGGCGCTGGCGAAGTCGGCCGAGCGTGCGGTGGCAGAAGGCTTCGACGTTCTCAAGGTGAAGGTCGCGGCGCGCATGTTGTCGGTCGACGCGCAGCGGCTGCTGGCCGTGCGTCGCGCGGTCGGGCCAAAGGTGTTGCTGCGCATCGATGCGAACGGCGGCTGGTCCGAGAGCGCGGCGCGCACGGCGTTGCGCGGAATGGAATCGTTGGAGCTCGAGCTCTGTGAGCAGCCCGTGGCGGCAAACGACGTGGGTGGGCTCGGTCGCATTCGTGGCGTCGTGCCGTGCCGCATCGCCGCCGATGAATCGCTGCTCGTTCGCGAGAACATCGAGGCGGTGTTCAGCGCGGATCGCCCGCCCGCGGTCGATGTCGTCGTATTGAAGCCGATGGCGTTGGGTGGCCTGTTGCCGGCGCTTGCGCTCGCGCTGCGGGCGCATGCGGCGGGCGTGGGCGCCTACGTGACGACGCTGCTCGACGGGCCGATCGCGCGGGCAGCCGCGGCGCAGCTGGCGGCGGCGATTCCGCAAAGTGATTGGGCAAGCGGGCTGGCGACCGTCGAGCTGATGAAGGGCGCGGTGCCCGACGCATTCACGCCAGAGCAGGGGCGGATCCGGATTCCATGACCGCGATCGCGTTCCCTTCGTTTCGGGCACAGATCGGCGGGTGGAAGAAGTGGTTGCGGGCGCAGGGGCTCGCGCCTGGATCGCGCGTGGGCGTGCTCGCGGCGAATCGGGTCGAGACGGTCGCGCTGTTCCTCGCGTGCGGTGAAGTCGGGCTGAGTCTGGTTCCGTTCAATGCGCGGCTCACGGCGGTCGAGCTGGCTCCACTGGTGACGGCGGCCGGCGCGGCGATCGTGCTTGCGGAAGACGATCGAATTCCGTCGGCGATTGGGTTTCCGACTGTCGCGCCATTCGAAGATTTGCCTGAACGCGCGCCGGATGATCAGCCGCTCGCCGCGCTCTTCACGTCCGGCACGACGGGCACGCCTTCGTTGGTCTTTCTCACGCACGGAAATTTTCGGGCCAGCGCGCGGGCGTCGGCGGCGAACCTCGGCGGTGAGGCGGATCAGCGGTGGCTGTTGTGTCTGCCGTTGTTTCACGTCGGTGGCCTCGCGATGGCGCACCGCTGCGCGGAGTACGGCGCGACGCTGGTGGTCGAGAAGGGGTTCGATGCCGCACGGACGAATGCGCTGATCGATTCGGGCGAGGTCACGCATCTGAGCCTCGTGCCGACCGCGCTCGATCGTCTGCTCGAAGGGCGGGGCACCTTTCCGTCGTCGCTGAAGGCGGTTTTGGTGGGAGGCGGCCCCGTGCCGCTGGCGTTGATGCAGCGGGCGAGGGCGATGGGGGCGCCGGTGCTTCAGACCTATGGGCTCACCGAAGCGTGCTCGCAGGTGACGACCGAGCGCGTGCCTGACGGGAGCACCGCGGGTCTTCCGCTGCCGGGAGTCGAAGTGCGAATCGTCGACGGGCAGATCGAGGTGCGCGGCCCGACGGTTTCTCAGCCGGGCTGGTTGCAGACGAAGGATCTCGGCGAGCTCGATTCGCAGGGGCGGCTGATCGTGCTTTCGCGCCGCACGGATCTGATCGTCAGCGGCGGTGAGAACGTCTACCCGGCCGAGCTCGAACGCGTCCTCGCGGGACATCCGGCCGTACGCGAGGTCGCCGTCGGAGCGCGAGCGGATGCGAAGTGGGGCCAGGTGCCGGTTGCCGCGCTGGTGTGGCGAAGTGCGC